>CAZIWS010000036.1:0-6721 GCA_964543175.1 uncultured Candidatus Saccharibacteria bacterium | reverse complement strand
GCGTCGTTTAATTCCTGGCAGTAAACTTTATCACGGTGAATTTAATCATTATTTAATAAACTCAATTATTTGGTCTGGTCATAAAATTCACAAGGTTTTTTCTTTTTTTACCACCAAATAAAACAGTGGATTCCCGTTTGGTTCTCTTACTGTTTCTAAAACTCGTATTCCTTCAGGCGCACTTTTACTCCAATCCCAATCACCCCCAATATTAATCGATTGAGAAAGTAAATATAAGGTATTTTTTTTAAATTTATTTTCATTAATTAAACTTCCCATATTTAAAAAACAAAATTTTTGATAACAAAATCCAGAATATTTTCCAACCGCATTTTCTTTAAAATTATCATCTACATTAAATACTGTCTTTGGGTTAATTTTATTCCAAAATAAAAATCTAGGATAAGCTGGTTCGTAAGAATTTTCAAAATAAATATTTTCATATTCATTGTAATATTTTGATGATAATTGCATTATTTCTTTATATCCATAATGCCACCAGCGCCAAGAATCTAATCTGTAAGAAGTCCAATAATAATATTGAAAATAACCAAACTCAAACACTAAAACTACCGATAAAATTATTCCCATTATTTTTTTATATTCAAAAATTTTTAAAAATCCTATCGCCGCAAAATAACATAATGGAAAAATCATCAAGAATAATCTTGTGGCATGATAAGCCCCATCAATTGTCAAACTTGATGGAATTGGAGAGATAATTAAAAATCCCAACATAAAATAATCACCAAAATTTTTCTTTTTACTTAAAACAAAAACTACCAATCCTACTATTAAAAATAAAGTATAAGTCCAAAATAAATTTCCAACTTTATGTAAAGAATGTCTAAATGTTACATCGCCCATTCCAAATAGAAAATCAGAACTAAAAGCATTCAAATAATTAGCCCCAATTTTTCTAATAGAATAAACCACTTTATTATAAAAAACTTTCGATACAAAGGAATAATTTTGTTGTTTTCTATAATCATTTATTTCTGACACTAATCCATCATTATTAAATAAAGAAACTTTTTTAAATCGCGTTGCACCTGCTCCAAAAAAAATTTGATACAAAATTGGCAAACTTAAAACAAACATAATCATTAACAACTTAAAAGCTGGTTTAATTATTTTTTCCTTAGTTATTATTTTTCTATATCCAAAAATAATCAAAATAAATAATGGTACATAAATATTTGCCGTATTGTAGGTATAAAAACTTAAAGATAATAAAACTGCTGCCAACACCAATTTGTATAATTTATGTTTATTGAAGTAATCAACTAAAAAATAGGTTCCCCAAATAATAAAACTTGACATTAATATAATTTCAAAACCAGATCTACTATATTGAATATGCCACGGCAAAATTGCCACTAAAAAAAGCGTCATCAAGGAAATGTTTTTCCTAATTCCCAATTTTATTAATAGAAAATAGATTCCCAATAAACTAACAATTCCAAAAAATGCCGAGTAACTTCTAATACCCCATTCATTCAATCCAAAAATTTTAATAAATGGTGCCATAAAATACATCATCATTGGTGCTCGCCATTCTGAAAAACTTTGTGCGTATAAAGGCAAAAAATGACCTTTATAATCACGTCCTGTTTGTATTAATGAATAAGCTTGATAACCAGCATCAATTTCATCTCCAAATAATTCCAAATAATTTAATCTAAAAAATCTTAAAAAGATGGCTAAAATTAAAATTAAGATCAACCAAAAATTTTTCTTCAACATAATATCCAAGTCTATCATTTTTGATGTAAAATTAACCAGTGTTTTTAAAATACAAAAAGATTATCTTGGTGGCTGTTTTACTTCGGTTTTTGGTTATGCCTTTTTTTTATCACCCCGATATTAAATCTCAACATTTTCATTTTCAGTTCTTTTCTCAAGGAGTTCTCAATATTTACGAATATCTCTCTCAAAACAAATCAACTTTAGGTTATAAAGATACTTTTAACTATTTACCCTTAACTTATTATACTTTTGGGCTTTCTCAAACTATCACCAAGCCGCTTTTGGGTGATGGTTTTTATCAATGGATTAATGATTGGGGTGAGACCAGAAATTCCCATCCAAATATTATTTTTTACATGTTTTTTCTCAAAATTCCTTATTTAATTTTAGATATTAGCCTGGCTCTTTTACTTTTAAAAATCTACCAAAAACCAAAATTATTTTACATTTGGTTATTTAATCCTATTTCTATTTATTTAATTTATATTCTTGGTAATTTTGACATTTTACCAGCATTTTTAACTGTTCTAGCTTTTTATTTTTTAAAAAAAGACAAATTATTTTTATCCTATTTTTCAATTGGAATTGCTGTTGCTCTAAAAATATACCCATTAATTTTCGTTCCATTTATTTTTTTTCATCAACCCAAAGACTTTTTAAAACATCTAAAATATTGCTGGTTTTCAATTCTACCTTTAATCATCACGGTTTTACCTTTCATCAATCAAACCAGTTTCATTAATTCATTCTTGGGTTCTGGATTAACTCAAAAAATTTTAGAATTTAAACTATTAAATATTCCCATTTTTCCAGTTGTTTATCTTTTGATTTTAATAAACTATTTTTTTTCTAAATCAAAATACAAATTTGAAATTGCTACTACTCAAATATTTTTTATTTTTATTGGTCTCGTCAATTTTCACCCCCAATGGATAATTTGGTTTTTTCCTTTCACTATAGTTATTTTTGATAATTCAAAAATATTTAAAAAATTATTTCTTGCTTTATTCTTCATATTTATTTTTGCTTACATTTTCCTTTTCAACGATAATTTTCTTTTTTGGGGACATTTAATTCCCATTAATCCAAACTTTGTCGATCTTACCTCACCCTTTCAATTAATTAAATTAAAAACCATGATTAACCCGGTTATTCTTCAACAACTTATTCATAAAATTATCCTACTTTTAGGGATAATTGGTTTAATTTCCTATGCTAAAAAGAAATAATTTTTATCTTTTAATTTTGACCCAAATTTCTTTTTTATTTTTAATTTTTATTATTATTCCTAGTATTTTTTTAATTGAAAAATCTGGTATCTCTCAAACTTCTTTCGAAAACATTTTATCTCTTGATTCTAAACACATTTATATCCAAAAAATTATTACCGATCATAATAATTTAAATTCTGTTTCTGTTTTATTAAAAAATCCAGCTCTTAAAAGTATCGATCAGGTCAAATTAGAATTGCAAAATAGCAACCAGCAACCAATTCAATTTTTAAATATCTCCGGACAAGGGATCGAAGATCCAGGTTGGATTAAATTAAAATTTTTACCCATCAATTCTCAAAAAGGTGATATTTTTTATCTCAAAATTACCAGTCATGCGAAAAATGATAATGATTTGTATATCTATGGTGACAAAAATAGCCAAAATCTAAATTTTAAAACTACCTATAAATCAACTAATTTGATTGATTCTGTAAAAGATAATTTACTTTATCAAAAAGATAATTTTTTAAAACTAAACCAATTCCAAAATTATTTTTATCTAACGATTTTAATCTTCACCAATATTTTATTATTCTTCAGTCTTTAGTAATAATTGCTGTTGCTTTCTCGTACACAGCATTTGGTATCCAAATTAAATTAGCTCCTGGTGTATTTTTAATTTCATCTTCTTTTACTTCAGACGAAGTCCAAATTAATATTTTTGATTCGTTTTTTTGATTCGGCCAATCATATTTTACAAATTTATATTTATAAAAATCAAAATTTAAATTACCTTCAATTCCTGGTGCCGGTCTTTTATTGGCATAACTTTGAACAATTTTTGGGTCAAAAGATTGATAAAACAAAAAGAAAATATAACTTTGGGCGTGAGGACTGTCAATAATTATTTGATCATAATTATCCTGTAATTTGGATAAAATTTTAGCTCCCTCTTTAAATCCACCAGGTTGATATTCACCATGATTTATTGCCACCGAATATCCATATTCATTTATGGCTACAAATAAAATTGATAAAACTAACAGAATTATTAATCCAAAACGGAGAATTTTATTTTTTATAAATTTAAACAAATAAACAAAACCCAAGGCCACAATTATTTCCACTGCTGGATACAAATTCATCGATCTTAAAGGATGAAACCAATTCCAAGTTAATGCTGCTGGTGCTGCTGCTGCCAGTATCCAATAAACTAAAAATCTATTTTTAAAATCAATTTTTATATTTTTAATTAAATATATTAATCCCAAAACAAAAACTATTGTTTCTATCCAACCAATCATGCTAAATTCTGGAATATATTGAACTGATTTTTGCACCCAATGATAAACTCGACCACCTAAATTTGTTGGCGAAAAATAGCTCAACATATGACCTGTCATTATGCCTAAAAAATAATAAACTGGATTATTATTTGAGTCTAACCAAACATTTTTATTAATATCCAAAATTTCTTTTGGGGCAAACGGGTAATATCGATAAAAAACATTTTCTTGCCGTAATCTGGTTAAAACCTGACTACTTTTATTAACCAAAAATATCGGAATTAAAAATAAAATAAACAGAATCAATATCCAAAAATACTTAAAACGTGATTTGATCAACCATTCTTTATACTCTCTAAAATTTTTAGTAAAGATTAATTTTAAAGGATCAAGTATAAAAAATAAAATCAAAAGTGGTGCCGCCGCTCTAGCCCCATGATAACTATAAGCTGCCAATCCAAAGAATAGCGGAGTTAAAAATTTTCTATTTTTATATAAAAACCATGAACCAATCAAGAAAAAACAGGCCGACAAGTTAGCTTCTAATGCTACTCTAGAAAAATGCATTCGCCATGGTTCAAAAGCTAAGACTGCAAGAACTAACCATCTTAATTTTTCACTTTTAACAAATTCTCTTAAGAAAAAATATAAAAACAACAAAGACAGAGTTCCTGCCAACACTGAAACCATTCTTATTGAAACTTCATTTAACCCTATAGTTGCAATAAACGGAATTGACAAATAAGCATATAACGCTGGTTTATAGTCATTAAAAGATCGCAACGATAATGGTAAAAAATTTCCATATTCATCTTTACCTGTTTTCAAAATTGAATAAGCATTATAACCCAAAGCTGCCTCATCAAAATTTACACTAGGAGGGGATTTTGATAAACCGTAAATTTTTACCAAAAAACTCAATAAAATTATTCCTCCAATAATTATTTTATTTAGATTTTTTTTCATTATTTTATTTCTCCTACCACCACTTCATTTCCAAATTTATAAGCAATCGTATCTCTTATTTTTATTGTTTCCAAAGCAGTAAATCCTTTATCTTTAATTAAAGTTAGCCAATCACTATTTATATTATTTTTAAAATCAGATCCAATAAATTCTCCCACAAAACCAGCATAAATTGTATTTTTTTCTGGTTTTATTCCTTTTAATTCAAACGAATTAAAAACAAACCTGTTTGGGTCGCAATTACCTAAATAATATTCACAATATTCTTTAGTATTTCCCACCAAACTGGTTACGTATACTTTTTCGAATTTATTAAAATCACGTTTTTTAATCGATTTAAAAACAAATTCATAAAAATATGGTCTGTTGTCCAACCAAAAATCAGGTCTTTTATTTAAATCGGTATGATTTGCCAATAATCCATAAAAACAAAGAAATAGAACGACCAACCCGCAAATTTTTCCAAACATAATTTTAGTTTTAAACATCTCTTCTGTGGCCAAAGCCATAATCAAACCTAACGGAAATATAATCATTTCAAATTTTCTAAATATTATAAAAGGATTAAACAAAAAATTTATTAATGATAAAAAAAGTACCGTATTTATCAAAGAATTTATTTTTTTATCTTTCTTTTTAATCAAAAGATAAGTTCCTCCTATTAATAAAAGAATCTCTGGCCAAACAAAAATAACCACTGATTTTTGTTCTAGTGGATGAATTTCTTGAAAAAACAAAGATTCCATATCAAAAAAAGGAATTATTTCATTTATCAATTTTTTATATTCAATAAAATATTTATTGTAAACAATTCTCTTTATTTTTAGAGGTACTTTAACTGGATCAGTTAAAGAATCTTCAGCCGCAAACCTATTTTGAACTTCAGTTTTAGCCTCTTTTAATCCTATTTTGTAAACAAAGCTTGATCTTTGCGTTGTTGTTAAAAACGAAAATAAAATAATAAAAATACTTCCTAAAATCATCAATAACTTCTTTTTTTGACTTAAAACCCAAACTAAAAACATTAATAAAAATATTCTTAGACAATCAGTCGGACAAGTTAACCATAAAACATAAAAAACTGGAGTTAAAAAAATAATTAAACAAGAAATTAGAGAAATTTTCTTATTAACTACCTTAACCATCGTCTTGTACCAAAAAAATAAAGCTGCCAACAATAAGACAAAACTAAAAATTCTTAAAAGCCAAATATTATTAAAAAAATACTTAATCACCGTCAATTGATCCTCTGTTGGCGGATAAACAATACTTTTAAAAATACTAAAGATTATGTTTTGCACCTTTGTTAGTATAAAATAAAGTATCTTTAAATGAAACATACATCTATCACTTATAAAATATTTTTTGTACTTCTGTTTGTTTTTTCTTTATTTTTATATTTATATAAAAATACCTCCGTTCCAGTTTCTCTTTATTCCGATGAAGCTGACATCAGTTATCAAGCTTTCATTTTTAATAAATATCACACCGATTATTACGGCAACA
>CAZIWS010000035.1:3243-7005 GCA_964543175.1 uncultured Candidatus Saccharibacteria bacterium | reverse complement strand
ATTTATGAAATTTTAAAAGAGAACGCAAAGTTTATCTGCCCTTCGAGCAAAGCTCTCAGGACAAAAACACCAAAGGTGTTTTTGGGTGGTAATGTACGAGGAGTAGCAACCTTACCACTTTTGAAAAAAGTTTCCTCGACATTGCTCGGAACAAGTAAAGAAGGCCTGCCTGCGCAAGCAGGAGATATTTTAGTTTGTGAATTAGACTCTTGGCAATTACAGGGCTTTAACCCCACTTCGCCAAGGCTTCGCGGGACAAGCGGGGCTGGAATTTCTCCTCACATTTCTGTTTTTACTTCTTTTATGCCTGATCATATGAATTACTATTCTGGTAGTATGCAAAAATATTTTGATGACAAAGCAAATATTTTTAAGTTTCAAACAGAAAAAGATTTTTTAATAACTGATACAAAAGTAAAAAGTCTAATTCGAGAAATGCCGAAAGGCCAGTTGATTTTGGCTGACAAAAGAGCCGTGGCTGATTTTGATTTTATTGTACCGGGTGAACATCAAAGACAAAATTTAGCTTATGCTGTGGCGGTGGCAGAAATTTTAGGAATTCCAAAAAGCGCCATCAGAAAAACAGTCCAAAAATTTAAAGGTGTCGAAGGACGTTTACAATTTTTAAGAAATTATAAAGGAATTAAAATTTATAATGACAATAATGCTACCACTCCAGAAGCAACCATAGCTGGAATTAAAGCATTAAAAGATAATAACCCCACTTCGCCAAGGCTTCGCGGGGCAAGTATTGTTCTGATTTGTGGAGGAGCGGATAAAAATTTATCTTTAGAAAATTTAACAAAAGAGATAAATAAAAGTTGTAAATTTGTTTCTTTTATTCCTGGAAGTGGAACAGAAAAATTAGTTTCTAGTAAAAAGATTCTAGTGACTAGTAAAATTGCAAAAGATTTTAAAGATGCAGTAAAAGAAGCAATCAAACAAGCGAAGAAAGGTCTGCCTGCGCAGACAGGTGATATTGTTTTATTTTCCCCAGCTTTTGCATCCTTTGGACTTTTTAATAACGAATACGAACGCAATGATTTTTTTATAAAGTTAATTAAAAAATTAAAATAATATGACAAAAGCGATAATTTAGTATAATAATTGTATGCAAAAATTAGAGATTGGGGGAATATATAAACATTATAAGGGTACTAAGGTTAAGGTTTTAGCTGAGGGTTTTGATAGTGAGAATTTAGAACCTGTTGTTATTTATATGCATTTAGAAGATGGGGTTGTTTGGGTTCGGCCAAAAAAGATGTTTTTGGAAAATATTAAAATTGGTAATAAAAAAGTTGAAAGATTTAAAAAAATAAAAAGTATTATTAAAATTAAACCGAAGGTGTAGTATGAAGAATAAAAAACAGATAATTTTTATACATGGGGGATATACTTTTGGAAAACAAGGTGATTATATTCAATTTTTAAAAAATTATAATATTGATCCTTATAAAAAAAAGTTTTATTGGATAAATTGGGCAAAAGAGAAACTTGGTAAAAATTGGGAAGTTCTTCATCCAGATATGCCATGTAAACAAAATGCAAAATATGAGGAATGGAAAATTTGGTTTGAAAAATATTTGAAATTTATAAAAGATAAAAAACTCATTATAATAGGACATTCTTTGGGTGCTATTTTTTTAATAAAATATTTTGTAGAAAATAAATTTCCTAAAAAAGTTTATCAATTACATTTAATTTCTCCTGCGGTTGTGGATGAAGGCCTGGGCCCAGAAAAATTAGCCACTTTTAAAGTTGATATTAAAAAAATAAAAAATATAAAAGATAAATGTGAAGAATTACATTTGTGGCATTCAAAAGATGATAATATTTGTTTGTTTAAAAATTCAGAAATTATTAAAAAAGAAATCCCTGAATCTGATTTTCATATTTTTAAAAACAGAGGACATTTTAAACAAAAATCTTTTCCTGAGATTATTAAAATTATTAAAAAAGTAAAATAAATTATATGGAAAAAATAGAATTAAAAAATAGAAAAAATCAAAAAATAGTTGGAGTACTTGAAAAGCCAGAAGGTAAAATTAAGGGTACTTGTGTAGTTCAGCACGGATGGGGGGGTAATAGAAATAAATTAACAGTTCAAGCTATTAAAAACTCTTTTTTAGAATCAGGTTTTCAAACATTTAATTTTGATACAACTAATTCATTTGGAGAAAGTGATGGGGATTTTGAAAAATCTACACTAGGTCTTTTTTATGAAGATTTAGAAGATGTAACTAAATGGGCTCAACAACAAGATTGGTTTATTGGTCCACTTGCTTTAACGGGTCATTCTAAGGGTGGATATTCAATTTTGAAATATGCCGAAGAATATCCAGAAGAAGTTTCTTATGTTGTGCCTATTGCTCCAGTAGTTTCAGGTAAACTTTCTTTTGAGAAATATGAAAAGAATAACCCAGAAGAATTAGAGAAATGGAAGAAGGATGGTTTTCGTACAAGAGTGGGCAAGGAAGGGAATGTAAGAAAAGAACATTTTTATCAATTTGAAGAAAGATTGAACCACGATCTAATTCCTAAAGCCTCAAATTTATTAATGCCTATTTTAATAATTGTTGGCTCTAAAGATGATAGTTGTCCACTAGAACATCAAGAAATACTTTTTAATGCAATTCCTGATGGTAAAAAAACATTAGAAGTTATAGAAGGAGCCCCTCATTCTTATAATGAAGTTTATGAGCAAGAGAAATGTAAATCTTTAATAAAAGGATGGTTGTTAAAATTTATATAATCATTTTATGAACTTAGATTTACAAAAAACAAATACTTCGGAAATACTTAATGCGAAAAAGATATTCTTTATTGGCATTGGGGGAATTGGTATTTCGGCTATTGCTCGGATGATGCATTTAGAGGGTAAAGATGTTTCTGGCTCTGACATGTCAGAAAGTGAAGTAACTAGAGAGTTAGAAGATTTAGGAATAAGTGTGGTTATTGGTCAGGGTTTTGAACTTATTCCAAAAGATGTTGATTTAATTGTTTATACCACTGCTATACCACATTATGATTTAAAATTATTTCAGCAAGTTATTGATTCAAAAATTTTATATAAAAGTTATCCTGAAATGCTTGGTATTATCACTGCCAATAAATATACAATTGCTGTAGCTGGTACTCATGGCAAGACTACCACAACAGCTATGATAGCTAAGATTTTAATCCAAGCTGGAATGGATCCTTCGGTAATTGTCGGTTCTCTTTTAAAAGAATATAAATCTAATTTAATTATTGGTAAGAGTGATTTTTTTGTGGTAGAAGCCTGCGAGTACGAACGTTCTTTTTTAAATATTAAACCAAAGTTATTAGTTATAACAAATATTGAAGCTGATCATTTAGATTATTATAAAGATTTAGATGATGTAAAAAGTGCTTTTAAACAACTTGAAACACAAAGTGAAAATGTAATTTTAGATTATACAAAGTTTTTAGATAAAATTCCAAAACTTTCTGTCCCAGGAGAACACAATAGACTTGACGCAGCGGCAGCTATGGCGGTAGCTGATTTTCTTGGAGTGCCAGAAGATGTTTCAAAAAAAGCATTGTCTTCTTTTACGGGAACTTGGCGTCGTTTAGAAAAAAGAGGCATAACCGAAAGTGGCACTATTGTTTATGATGATTACGCTCACCATCCAACTGAAATTAAAGCGACTCTTTCTTCAACTGCCGGCATGAAAGATAAAAATGTAATTGCTGTTTTTCAGCCTCACAGATATACGCGTTTGAAAAATCTTTGGAATGAAT
>CAZIWS010000035.1:0-3233 GCA_964543175.1 uncultured Candidatus Saccharibacteria bacterium | reverse complement strand
ATTAAGGGAAATTTATCCCCATGCTTCACTAGAGGCTACGCAGGGCAAGCTAGATAAAAAAATTACAATAGTTTTTCAACCGCATTTATATTCTAGAACTAAAGCTCTTTTTGATGACTTTGCAAAATGTTTTACTGGAGCAGATGAAATTATTCTTTTACCTATTTATTTTGCTCGAGAAGACCCTGATCCTAGTATTTCAAGTGGTAGATTAGCTGAAGCTATTTGTCAGCATGGAGAGAAAGCGATAGCTTTTACTGATTTTGCTTTAGCTGAAGAATATCTTAAAGGAAAATCCTTTGGGGAAAATGATGTTTTTGTGACCATGGGAGCAGGGGAAGCTTTTAAGGTGGCGGATGAATTGTTTAAATTCTAAAATTTTATAATTTTTAGTCCATAGAACTTAAAGATATTAAGATTATAAAAACCCAAAAGAGCTAATTTTAAGTCGAAGCTCGCTTTAAAAAGTCATATTATGACTTTTTAACTCGGGCCAAACCCCTTTTAAAATTACTCTTTGGGTTTTTTGGTTTTTAAATTAGCTTTTTTGTATTAGTTTGTTGTCCACAGGGCTCAAATTATCCTGTTTTTAGCCTTATTTGTCAAGGGTAGGGATGTAAAATATCTTTATTTTACAAGGTTTTTTTAATTTGACATATATAAAAAATGTTCTTTAACTATTGACTTTTCTATTTTAAAATGCTAGTATATTAAGGTATCATTATTTAATAGATTTTATGGCTTTAAATAAAGATATTTCTGTTGAGGCTGATAATGTCTCTTAAGTTGGCGGAGCTAAACCGCTCAAATATGTATAATAAAAAATTAATACGGTTTGTGGAGTCTATTTTAATATTACCAATAACTATGTCTACTCCAGTAGGAAATATAGCACATAACATAGTTGTTCCAACTCCTCAAATAGTATTGTCTCAAAAATTAAATATAGGATCTAATGGTCTTTTTGCTTTTAACCCAGAAGAAGACCAAAAGATTAATGATTTAAAAGATAAGGCTAATGCAATAGATGCTTATTTTAAATCAAAAAACATGCCTCTTGAAGGAAAAGGTCAGAAAATGGTAGAAGAAGCTGAAAAAAATAATTTAGATTGGCGTTTAATTCCAGCAATTTCAGTGCGAGAGTCTACTGGTGGAAAGTTTGCTTGTAAAAAAGCTTCTTTTAATCCTTTTGGCTGGGGCTCTTGTAAAATCGGTTTTAACTCCTATGACGAGGCAATTGAAATTGTTGCTAAAAATTTAGGAGGCAATAACCCTAATACAGCTAAATATTATGCTGGAAAAGACACTAAAGGCATTTTAGATAAATATAATCCTCCTTCTGTTGTTCCTAATTACACTAAACAAGTTTTAGCTATCATGGATACTATTGAAGAAAATTTAAACCAAAAAGAAATAATTGAAAAAGTATAAAAAAATCTCCCATTATGTTGGGAGATTTTTTTATTAAGAATTATTATTCTAAATGCATTAAGGTCATTTTTTGATCTTTAGGTTCAAATAAAGTTATTTGGAAATTATAGTTTTTTCCAAGTTCTAGTTTTTCACGTAACTTTGTTTCGGAACCAAAGGTAGAATTATGAACAAGTCCAGCAACACCTTCTTTAATTGAAATTAAAGCTCCATGTTTGTTATATTTAATAACTACACCTTTAATTATGTCTCCTTTTTTTAATTTTCCTTCAAATTCTTTCCAAGGATTTTCTTTTAGGGCTTTTACGGAAAGAGAAACTTTACCATCTTTTATTTCAATAACTTTTGCTTTAATTTCTTCACCTACTTTAAACATACTACGAGGGTCTTCTACTAATCCCCAGTCTAATTCAGAAATATGTACTAGTCCTTCTAGCCCATCTTCTAATTTTAAGAAAATTCCAAAATCAACAACTCCAGCAATAGTACAAGATATTTCATCACCTATATTGTATTTATTTAAAACTTCTTTTTTCTCTTCAGGGTTATTATCTTTTTCAGAAAAAATTAATTTTCCTTCTTTTGGTAAGGTAGAAATAATAATTACTGAAATTTTTTCTCCTACTAGTTTTTTTAATTCTTTTAAGATTTTATCTTTGTCTGAATCTTCTACTCTAGGATAATGTTCTGCTTTAAGTTGTGATGCTGGTAAAAATCCTTGTATTCCTTGCCATTCTAAAATTAATCCTCCTTTATTCGCGTCTTTTATTTCTAAACTAAATACATTTTTATTTTTAATAGCTTTTTCGGCCTCACTCCAAATAAGGGCCTGTCGAGCTTCTTTTAAAGAAAGTTCAGTATAGCCATTTTCATTTTCAGTTTCTACTATTTTAGCTTTTATAATATCGCCTAAGTTTATTTTTTTAATTATATCTTTGGCATTAATAAATTCTTTTCCGTAAATTATTCCAGTTCCAAAAGGAGCTAAATCAACAAAAACTGAAGATTTTTCAATTAAAATAACTGGGCCTTCAACTAAAGAACCATTTTCAGGTTTATTTAAACTTCGATCAACTATTGATTTTAATACTGGGTTTTCATTAACGATAATTTCTTCTTCTTTTTTCATAATATTGTTTTTAAATGAATATAATAAATATTAAATTATATTTATAATACTCATTATAATAAAAATATCCGCCTTAAAGCGGATTTTAGGTTTAGGTTTCCCAAAAGAGGGAGGTTATCCTAAATCCTGCTTGACCTGCCGAAGCTTTATGCCAAGGCGGGCTTTTAATAATAAATTAAATTGTATTTTTATATTACTACAAAGTTTACTAATTAGCAACCTGCTTTATTTTCTTGGCGGTAAATCCGCCAAGAGGAATTTTGTTTTTATATTGAAATTTGTTATAATAAATTAAATGATAATTACATATTTTGGTAAACAATTTTTTAAGATTGGGCAAGGAGAAATGGTCCTTGCTTTTAATCCTGTTAGCAAAAATTCTAAAACTGGAATTTCTGCTCATTTTGGTTCTGATTTAGCTTTTATAACAACCAATCATGTTGACTATAATGGAGTAGAGCAATTATCACATGGAGAAAGGGCACCTTTTGTTATTAATGGCCCAGGTGACTATGAAGTAAAGGAAATTTTTATTAAAGGAATTATGTCTAATTCTTTAATAGATAATAAAAATTATATTAACACTATTTATTCTCTTTTTGTTGATTCAATGAAAATTGTTTTCTTAGGAGCTCTTTCTGATATTAAAATTCCACAAAATGCTTTAGAAGAA
>CAZIWS010000034.1:0-7122 GCA_964543175.1 uncultured Candidatus Saccharibacteria bacterium | reverse complement strand
AAGAACCACCTGCATCTGCAAAAGGAATAGAACCTTCTGTTCCAGTAAATCCTCCAACTGCTACAAAAGGATCTCCAACTGTTCCAGCTCCAGTAATTGTTACTCCATCTCCTACTTGATCTCCAGTATTTGTGCCAGAAGTCGGGTTGGCTATAAGCCAAGCATCAAAGTCTGGGTCAAGTTCGGTAAAAGAAGTTAAGTAACCAGCTGTTGCGTGATTTCCCCAACCAAAAGCTAAATTCCAGTTAGTTGTGTCTGTTCCTGTAATACTGAAAGCTTTAGAGGCACTAAAAACTGGATCAAGTTCGGTAATAATTGGTGGAATAACATCACAATCAAGTTCTGTTGGAAGACAAGGAGGATTGTCTTCAGTACCAGGTAAAAAAGGACCTACCGCTAGAACAGTATTTACTAAAAGAAAACTAACTAAAAAGATAATCGCAAATAAATATCTCTTTTTAAATAAATAATGATTTTTTATATTAAAAAAGTTCATAAAATGAGGATATAAAAATAAAAACTACTACCTTGTATTATACAACAATATAAAAATATTGCCTACTTTTTTACATCAAAACTCTTTATTTTTATATTATTAGTATCTTTTTCAATTTCATATTCAAAAAAAGCTTCACTTTGAATATGCCCATCTTCATAAGTTACAATACCAGACTTAATTTCATCAAAAACAAAAACCGAAACAACATACCAAGATCCACCCAAAACAGCTTGATTTGGAGCTATTGTTTTAATATTTTCTTTAATATATTCTTCAACTAAGATAGAATAATTAATATTTTCTGTCATCATTGTTTCGGGGCTTAAGTATTCTTTGTTTTTTCCCCAATTATCCACCAGAAAGCTAGTGGTATAAAAAAATATCAAAATAAGTATTAAAATTAGTAAAACAATTTTATACTTCATAATAAAATTATAACAAATAAAAAAATAAAAGTATAACTAATTTAAATTATTTTTTAAATGTAAATTATTTAAAATACTAACAATATTCATATTAGGACTTAAGCCAATTCTATTAATAGCCCAAAGATCAAATTCTTTTAAAACAGGAGAACGGTTAAAATCTAAAGCATAAAGATAGCCAGCCTCTTTGGTTAATTCTTTAGTTTTTTCACTATAACTACCATAGGGATAACAAAGAACTTTAATTTCTTTTTGTAATAAGTTTTCTAAATATTTTTTACTATTTACTAATTCTTTAAACTGTTCTTCTTCTGACAAAGAAGCCAATCTTTGGTGATAAACAGTATGAGAACCAATTTCCACTAAACCTGTTTGATCTATTTCTTTTATTTGTTCAGCATTAACATAATTTTTACTCCGAACTCCAGTCATAATATATAAAGATGCTTTTATTTGATATTTTTTTAAAAGAGGCAAAACTTCAGTATAAAAACCAATGGTTCCATCATCAAAAGTTAAAGCCACTAGATTATTTGGAATTTTTTGACCTTTTTCAATATATTGAGCTAATTCTGTTATAAAAACAGTTTGATAATTAGCTTCTTGAAGTTGTTGAAACTTTTTTTCTAAATCTAAAGTATTAATGGTTAAGCCCCATTTATCTTCCTTGAGAGTGGCCGAAACATTATGAAAAGCTAAAATTGGTGGATAAAAATTATTTTCAAATTTTTTCTCAATATTTTTTTCTATATTTTCCTGAACTATTTTTTCTTTATCTAAATTATTGGAATTAAAATAAATTTTTTCTTCTTTTTTAGTATTTTTAACTAATAAAAAAGAACAAAAAGCTAAAAGAACAAACAAGAATAAAAAGAAAAATTTATTTTTTAACATTATTAAATAATATTTCTAAAATTAAGATAATAATTTATTTTTTAAATTTTGTATCATTGCTTCAGATATTTGATTTAAATTAAATGCTGGTTTCCAATTCCAATCTTTTTGAGCTTGACTGTCATCAATACTTTTAGGCCAAGAGTCAGCAATTTTTTGTCTTTGGTCAGGAGAAAAAGAATATTTAAAATCTGGTAAATACTTAGCTACATTTAAAGCTAATTCTTCAGCTGAAAAACTTAAAGAAGTTAAATTATAGGAAGTTCGAATAGTTATTTTTTCTTTTGGTGCTTCCATTAATTCTAAGGTGGCACGAACAGCATCATCCATATACATCATTGGCAAAACAGTTTCTGCTTTCACAAAAAAATCATAAAAATTTTTTTCTAAAGCTTCATAATAAACAGCTACAGCATAATCAGTTGTTCCCCCACCAGGTGGTGTTTTCCAAGAAATTATTCCGGGGTAACGCAAACTCCGAACATCTAAATTATATTTAACAAAATAATACTGACACAATAATTCACCAGCAACCTTGGTAACTCCATACATTGTATTAGGTTCTAGGATTGTTTTTTGAGGAGTATTTTCTAAAGGAGTTGTTGGTCCAAAAGCTGCGATTGAGCTGGGCCAAAATAATTTTTCAATTTTATACTCAACAGCTAAATCTAAAATATTTTTTAAACTATTCATATTAATATCCCAAGCTAAATCTGGATCTTTTTCTCCATTAGCGGATAAAATCCCAACTAAATGAAAAATTGTATCTATTTGATATTTTTCAATTAATATTTTAATTGCTTCTTTGTCTCGACTATCAGCCATTTCAAAAGGTCCAGAATTTTTAAATTCTTCGCTTGGTTTTTTATGATGGCCTACAGCAATTACATTTTCTGCTCCATATTTTTTTCTTAAAGCCGGAATTAACTCCGAGCCAATTTGCCCCAAAGCACCAGTCACTAATATTTTTTTCATAAATTTTATTATAGCACAAACTAAAAACCCACCATAATTTTTTTAAATTATAGTGGGGTTTTTATAAACTCCTAAATATTTTTTAAAATAGGAGCATTTTTTTTCTTTTTGTTAAGAGAATAATCATCTCTAGAACAAATACATTTCCATATTATGGATAATACTCTTCCGTCTTTTTCTTTATATTCTTTTGCAAAATTTATTACTTCTGTAATATTATAATCAAGACGACACAAAATAAGCATTAAAATTTTAAAACAATCAACTTTTTCAAAAAATCGAATAGCTTCAGAAAAAGATAAGTTTTTAAAATAATTTATGAAAATTTTGTGTGAAAAAACTAATTTTTGAATATCCGAAGAACCCGTTATTGTTGCACATCTAATTATTTCAGATGGACGAATATCTGGGCGAGATAAAATGATTTTCCATTCATAAGAATTATCGTGATTTGGCATTTCTTTTTCTATCAAATCTATAACCTCTGGAATAGGATAAGTTTTAAAAAAATTCTCAAAATCAGGACGCTTCTCAATAATTTCCTTAATTCTTGGATATTTATAAAACTTTTTGTTGTAATTTACTACATCTGGAATAGAAATATCACAACGCCTTAAAATAGCCCACCAAATTTCATGACTATCTTTTTGTTTTGCAAATTCAATAGCGTAAAAAGGTGGTAATTTATTTAAATAATTTTTAACATCCATACGCTTTAAAATAGCAGACCAAAGAAAATGGTGTCTAAAATAACAAGCTAAGTTTATAACACAAGGAACATACATATTATTTAAATATTTTTTAACCTTGGTTAAAGAAAAAATAAAAAGACCAAGTTCAGTATCATTAGACACAAAAGATTCTTTAATGAGTCTAAATGGATGAATATCAGAGCGAGATAAGACAATTTTCCAAATTCTTAAGTCGTCTAATTTTTTTGCATAATCTATAGCTTCATCTATAGAATAAGAATTGACTTTCTCTATAAAAGTCAAAGCATTTTCCTTATTAATTTCCATGATGTGATTATTTAAGTTAATATTTCAAGAAACTGTTTTTATATCAAAATAATACCATAAATAATTTAATTTGTGAATACCTACGGATAAATAAATACGCCAACTTACTTAGTACTTTAAATACTAAGTAAATACTTAATGAAAGAAAAATACTACTTCAGGTGTATTAATAGTATGAGGTCGATTTAATATTAATAATTAATAAATTAATTAAAATGAATAAAACAAAAAAAGTTATTTTAGGATTAGGGACACTTGGATTAGTTTTAGGTATTTCTGGGGCAATGGCAAGCACCGCAAGCGCTTATAGAGGAGATCCCAATGTAAAGGGACCAAACTATTCCACAGAACGCCATGCCGCTATGGAAAAAGCTTTTGAAACAAATGATTATCTTTCTTGGAAAAATCTTATGCAAAATAAAGGTAAAGCTATTCAAGTTATTAATAAAGATAACTTCGCAAAGTTTGCCGAAGCTCATAAATTAGCCCAAAGTGGTGATTTAGTAAAAGCAAAAGAAATTAGACAAGAATTAGGATTAGGATTAAAAAATGGCTCTGGTCAAGGAATGCATAATAGATCTGGAAAAGGATATCAAAATAAATAATTAACCTAATAATTAACACTCAACCCCGATTTAATTCGGGGTTTGTGTATTAATTATCAAAATATTGCTAAGATAAAAATATGTTAGATAATAAAGAATTGTCAGATAAAGAAATTATAGAAAAAGTCAGAACTTCTGACCAAGAACTTTATGCTGTAATTATTGATAGGTATCAAAAAAAACTTATACGCTATGCTTATAATTTAATTAAAAATGAAGATAAGGCAGTAGACATAGTGCAAGAATCCTTTATAAAAGCTTTTGTTAATTTAAATAATTTTAATATTGAAAAGAAATTTTCTAGTTGGATTTATCGAATAGTTCATAACCAAGCGATAAACTTAGCTAAAAAATACCAAAAGGAAATTCGGTTATTAGAAAATTGGGATTTTAAAAGTGACGACAATACTGAAAGTGATTTTGAAGAAAAAGAAAGAAAAGAAGAAGTTGAAAAGTGTTTAAAGGATATTCCTTTATTATATTCCGAGCCTCTTTCTTTGTATTATATTGACGAAAAATCATATGAAGAAATTAGTGAAATATTAAGAATACCAATGGGTACAGTCGCAACCCGTATTAATAGGGCTAAAAAAATAATGAAAAATATATGCCAAAAGAATTAAAAAATATTACAGAAAATGTAATGAACCAAATCCATCAAGGTAAGATAAAAATGAAACCAAAAATATATTTTATTATTGGATCAATTCTTACATTCTTGGGTTCTATTTCAGCTTTTGTTGTATCTATGTTTTTAGTTAGTTTAATAAGATTTTCTTTACGAACTCATTGGGGGCGAGGGGCACAATATAAATTAAATCAAATGTTATCAAACTTTCCTTGGTGGATAATAATATTTACTATTATAAGTTTGGCTATCGGCATCTGGCTTATTCGTAAATATGATTTCTCATATAAAATAAAATCCTGGATTATAATATTGGGTTTTATATTAATTATAATAATTAGTGGCTTTGCTATTGATTTAATTGGGTTAAATAATAAATTACTACATCGTGGTCCAACAAAAGGAATAATGAATAAATATTTTCAAAATAATAATATTACACCTCAACAAAACTGGAGGAGATAAAAATTTCTAAATTAAAAATCTTACGCGACCTAGTATTCTTTGCAGTGAGATTAGCTCTACTTCTTTTGTGTTTAATTCCTAGAACTTATTAATTGAACTTAAAAACGAACCACCAAAGAGGTGGTTTTTTGTTATCTCAATTTTACTCCATTCGGAACTTCTTTATCTGGAACTGCTAAAACAACTGAACCATCAGTACGATAAAATCCTGTAGTTAAAAACTCTGACTGAAATGGACCAATTTGCTTAACTAAAAAATTTATAACACCAACTATTTGTTTACCAATTAATTCTTCTTTTTTATACAAAGCTACTATCTGTACGCTAGATTTTTTAATACCAAGTTCTCCAAAATCTACTGTAATTTTATAAGCTGGTTTTTGAGCTTCAGGAAAATCTTCAACACTCAAAATAGTTCCTACACGAATTTCTACTTTTTCAAAATCATTCCAATTTATTATTTCCATATTTTTATTATACCAGTTCTTCGTCCAAAATCAGTATACACAAAATAGCCTTTATTAATTAAGGCTGAAAACAAATGCGCGACTGATGGGTGTACTGGTCACAAATATTTCCTCGTCGCCACTCGGAAATTTTCTGACCACGGCTCGCCATTTTTTCCGCTGAAAAAATATGGCTCCGCCCGTCAGCACCCAACGAAATGTCCATCAGGGCATTTCTTCGCCTTGTCATAAACGCAAAAATTACTAGATATAAAATCTAGTAATTTTTGGTTTTGCGCGACTGATGGGTGCTGACCCCACGGCCTCCCGCGTGCACTTATCCAATATTTTCATAAAGGCGTGGACTATATCTTCACCATATCTTTTAAAGACTTAGGTGCTCTGGTATCTAGTCTCTACGGCGCTCCCCTAAAAGGGGTTCCCTCGGTATTCGCATATTTCAAAATATTGAAACTTAGCCTTCACCGATATCCCAGAGAGTTTCAATTTATCATTTCGATAAAAAGCTGCAGTTAACCTACAGGCGGGTGCTCTACCGTTGAGCTACAGTCGCAAACTCATAAACTTTTCAAAGACTTTTTTCTTCCTTTTAAGAAGTAAACCATTAAAATCTTTAATATTATTATTATACATAAAATTATAAATTTTCAAAGTATTTTTAGTGCTATATTTAAGTCTTGAAAATTCGTTCTTTTTTGACCTAAAGAGCGATCCTCCAATTATTTTATTTTCTGCAAGTCTAGATTGAAGCATTTCTAAAAATAAATGAGAAGATGAAGTAAAACAAATTTGTAAAACTAAATGCTGTGTCTTCCTTTTTTTATGTATGGGCACTTATATATTATATCAGGTGACAGGAATATATATTAACCTATTTTAGAATTTAATTTTATTGTGTCGGTGACAGGAGTTGCACCTGTGACCTGTCGCTTATGAAACGACCGCTCTTACTAGCTGAGCTACACCGACATAATATCATTTTTCATTGCTTTTATTAAACCCAACATTTGATATTTTAGATTCATGCTTTTTTTAACAGCTAATCTACAGATACCATAATAATGATCATAATTCCCATATACCTTATTTACCTTTGTTTTAATGTAATAAGGATTTCTAAATTGGCTATCTGGTAAGTTTAACAG
>CAZIWS010000033.1:0-7159 GCA_964543175.1 uncultured Candidatus Saccharibacteria bacterium | reverse complement strand
AAAAAAGATAATTCTGAAAAAAAAGAAACAATAAAAGAGGGTGTAAGTTTTCTTTTTGAACAAAATCCAGAATTATCAAAAATTGGCACTAAAGAACAATACTCGGAATATTTAGATACTATTTTCCCTGATAGTAAGATAAAAGATATTGTTTATCACGGAAGTGGAAATAAAAATATAGAAGGTTTTATTCCTGGCAAAATAGATATAGGTGTTCATTTTGGCACATTGCAAGCAGCTAAATATAGAGGTGAAAAAATGGAATCATATAAAATATATCCGACTTTGTTAAATATACAAAAAATAAAAGAATTACCAGAATTGAATATGTGGACTCCTGAAATTATTTTTAATTATTTACTAAAAGAAGGGCTTGTAAATACCGAAGATAAAAAAGATTTTAATGATTTATATAATAAAGATTCAGAAAACAACTATAGAAAAAATGGTTTAGATAAAATGTATGAATATTTACAAAATAAATTAGAAGCAGATAGTATAAAATATATAAATAATTTTGAAGACAAAAATAGTATTTCATATATTATTTTTAATCCAAATAATATTTATACATTAGGATCAGTAGGGGATTTAGAGAATTTTAAGAAATTTGTTAAAAATGACGAAGACTTACAGGGCTAGTTTAAAGCCCTCTAATCGAGCTTATATACTCTTATAAACATTAGTATCGTGGACACTGAACTTACATGATCCGCACTGACAATTTAAAATATGAAAAAAGTTATTTTATTAAATAAAAAAGAAGGAGAGACGCCACTAGAGGCTTTAGAGCTTTTTAGAACAAAAAATAAAGAATATAAAAATTCTAAAATTACCTATGCTGGGAGATTAGACCCAATGGCTTCTGGGCTTTTGATTTTATTAGTAGATGAAAAAATTAAAGAAAAAGAAAAATATCTTAAATTAGACAAAGAATATTATTTTGAAATACTTTTTGGTTTTAATACTGACTCTTATGATATTTTAGGAAGAGTTTTAAATAAAAAAAATGTTTTTCTTAGTAAAAATGATTTAAAGAAAAAAATTAAAGAAAATTTAAAATATTTCACTGGAGAATTTGTTCAAAAGTATCCAATATATTCTTCTAAAACTGTTAAAGGTAAGCAATTATTTGTTTATGCTCGAAAAAATGAAGAAGTAATTTTGCCAAGCAAAAAAGTTAATATAAAAAAATTAAAATTTATAAAAATTAAAAAAATAGATAATCAAAAACTTTTAGAAAATATTGAAAAAAGAATTAAAAAAGTAGGCGGGGACTTTAGGCAAAAAGAAATTTTAAAAACATGGCAAGTTAAATTAAATAGGAAACAAATGGCAGATAGCCAAGTAGATAATTTTTGGGTGGCTAGTTTTAATATTAAGTGTTCTAGTGGTACTTATGTAAGAGGAATTGCTAATTCTTTAGGAGAAAAAATGGATATTTTAGCTTTGGCTTTTAAAATAAAAAGAAATAAAATTGGAAATTTTATGCTATAATATACTACTATGCTTCAGGTGGAAAAAATTAGACAAGATTTTAAGATATTAAATAAAGAAAATAAGCTTATTTATTTAGATAGTGCCTGTATGAGCTTAAAGCCCAATCAAGTAGTTGAGGCTATGAATGATTATTATTATAATTATCCTGCCTGTGCTGGCCGAAGTGTTCATAAATTATCTGAAAAAGTAACCCAAAAAATAAAAGAAAGCAGGAAAATCGTTGCTAGTTTTATTAATGCAAAAAAAGAAAATGAAATAATTTTTACTCGAAATACCACTGAAGGTATTAATTTATTAGCAAACTCTTTTAATTTTAAAAAAGGTGATGTGGTTTTAATTACAGACAAAGAACATAATTCTAATTTAGTGCCTTGGTTAGTTTTAAGAGATAAAATTGGCATAGAAGTAAGAGTTTGTAAATCAAAAGAAGACAATACTTTTGATTTAGAAAAATTTTCTGAATTAGCAAAAGGGGTAAAATTAGTTTCTTTTGTTCATACTTCTAATTTAGATGGTGTTACAAATCCAGCAGAAGAAATAATAAAAATAGCTCATTTAAATAATGCTTTAGTATTATTAGATTGTGCTCAAAGTATTGCTCACCGAAAAATAGATGTTCAAAAGCTTGATGTAGATTTTATTGTTTTTTCTGGACATAAAATTTTAGGACCAACGGGTACTGGTATTTTTTATGGAAAAGAAAAATTACTTCAAGAATTAAATCCTTTTTTGGTTGGTGGAGATACTGTAGAATTTACTACTTATGATAATTATAAAATGTTGCCCGTGCCAGAAAAATTTGAAGCAGGCTTGCAAGATTATGCTGGTATTATTGGTTTAGCCCAAGCTATTAATTATTTTCAAAAGATAGATTTAAATGAAATTATTGAACATGAAAAAACTATTAATAAATATTTTACAGATGAATTAAGTAAATTTCCTCAGATAAAAATTATTGGACCAGCTGATTCTTCTTTTAGATCAAGTGTAGTTAATTTTTATATTGAAAATAAGGATATGCATCAATTTGCTTTAATGTTAAACAATATGGCTAATATTTGTATCCGAACAGGCCAGCATTGTGTTCATTCATGGTTTGAGAGTCAAAAAATAAAAAATTCTGCTCGTCTTTCTTTTTCTTTTTATAATAAAATGGAAGAAGCAGAAGAATTTATTAAAAATTTTAAAAAAATAATAGAAATTATATAAATTTATGCCTTGCATTATTGCTTTAATTGTTTTTGGTATTATGGGAATATTTAGTGCTTCGCACCGATCTTTAGCTAAAGAAGCTTTTAGTTGTGTTTTTAAAAGAGTAACCTTTCGTCCTTGTGATTCTAATTTTAAAGAAAAAATTAAAAGTAAGATTTTATCTAAATTAATAAATCGTTCTGTTTTTCTTACCAAATTAGTTAATAAAAATTATGAACTGCTTTCTTGGGTGTTTTTTATCTTAGTAATAGGAAGTACTATTTGGGTTCTTAGAGGAGGATATAATTTTTATATTTATGGTTCCTGTAATGGTTTAAATCAAAGTGGTTTTTGCGCTTTTGATCCCCATGGAGAAAATAATAAAACTAGTGAATTTGAAAGCGGGGGAGCAACTTGTGGAATTGTTCAAAACTCTGAGGAAGAATTAACTTTAGAAAATGTTGATTTATCAATTTTCCCCCAAATTATTAATTTAGACGCAAAAAAAGACATTGTTTTTATTGGTTGCTATGATTGTGATTATTCTATTAAAGCATATCCTTTAATTAAAAAATTAATTTCAAAAGAAAAAGTAAATTATATTTTTGCTCATTATCCTGCTAAAAACAGAACTGAATTTCTTTCAGAGGTGGGCTATTTGGTTAGGGAAATTTATGGAACTGAAAAATTTTGGGAATTAAATGATTATCTTTTTAGCACTGATAAAGATTACATTATTAATCAAGATAATTTAAAAGATATTTTAGAAAAATTTAATATTGATTTTTATTTGATTAAAGAAAAACAAAAAGATCCTAGAGTAAAAGAAATAGTTCAAAAAGAAATAAATCAACTTCAACAAACTGGTATTTTTGGAACTCCAACTATTTTTATAGAAGATAAAGTATTTGTGGGACCGAAACCCTATCGTGTTTATCGTAGTGCTGTAAATAATTTCATTTTCTTTTAAGATATCTTTTTAGGAAATTTAATTTATAATTTATATTAGTAAAATGTTAGAAGAAAATTTCCAAAAAGAATATCTAAAATTAAATAAAGCTCAACAAGAAGCTGTTGATTTAATTGATGGCCCAGTGGCCGTGGTGGCTGGACCAGGAACAGGAAAAACTAAAATATTAACTTTTAGAATTGCTAATATCTTAAGAAAAACTGATACTGCTCCTGAAAGCATTTTAGCCTTAACCTATACTACAGCTGGTGTTATTTCAATGCGCGAAAAACTTATTCAAATAATAGGAGACCGAGCCTATAGAGTTAATATTTTTACTTTTCATGCTTTTTGTGAATATATTATAAAAGAATTTTCTTTTTATTTTGAAAATTTAGAATATTTTAGAGTTATTTCTGATTTAGAAAGAGTAGAAATAATAGAAAAGATAATCCAAGAAAATAAATTTAAATTTTTAGTTTCATTTAATGATGAATTTTCTTTTTTAAATAAAATTATTAGTGCTATTTTAATTATAAAACAAGAGGGATTGTCGCCAGATGAATTTATCAATAAATTACCTTCTTGGAAAAAAGAACTTTTAGCAAATGAAAATATTTATTATAAAAAAAATTATGGAAAATATAAAAAAGGAGAAATAAAATTAGCTGAAAAAGAAAAAATAGATAAAAAAATTGAAAAAACTAAAGAGCTGGCGGAAATTTTTAAATTATATCAATCTGAAATTAAAAAAAGGAATTTATATGATTTTTCTGATATGATTCTTTATGTTTTAGAAGAGCTTGTTAAAAATAAAGACTTAAAAGCTGATCTTCAAGAAAAATATCAATATATTTTAGTAGACGAACATCAGGATACCAATGAAGGACAAAATACCTTAGTTGAACTTTTAACTGATGCTCCTCATTTAGAAAAAAAACCTAATATTTTTACGGTGGGAGATGAAAAACAATCTATTTATCGCTTTCAAGGTGCCAGCGCTCAAACTTTTTCTAGGTTTCAGGATTTATATAAAGATATTAAATATATTAGTCTTTCTCAAAATTATCGCTCAAGTCAAAATATTTTAGATGGAGCCCATAGTTTAATAACTAAAGTTAAAAATTTAGAAAAAAGTATAAAACTTAATTCTAATCATAATTTATTAAATGAAAAAATAAATAATAAAATTCAAGTTAATACTTTTTCTAGTTATAAATTTGAGCTTTTGTATTTAGCCCAAGACATAAAAACAAAAATTGATAAGGGTATTTCTCCTAGCGACATTGCAGTTCTTTATCGAGCCAATAAAAATGTTGCTGATATAAAAACTATTTTTGATTTTTATAAAATACCCTATACTATTTTTTCTAAAGATAAAATATTAGACGATTTTAATATTGCTAATTTAATAAATATTTTAAGAGTTATTTTTAATTTTTATGATGATGTTCACTTAGGAAAGGTTTTTTTTGTTAATTTTTTAAATTTTGATGCCCATGATTCAGTTAAAATTTTAGATAAATTTAATTCTTTAAGAAAATATGGACAGAAACATCTTTTTGATATTTTAGAAAGTGAAGAAATTTTAAAAGAAATCGAAGTTAAAAATATAAATATTTTTTTAAATTTTGCTCAAACTTTAAAAGAATTAAAAATTGAATCTGAAAATAATAATTTTCTTGATTTTTTTAAGATTTTCTTAAAAAAAATTAATTATATAGCATATATGATTTCTTCTATTGATAGCAGGTCTCAATTAATTAAATTAGATAAATTTTTAGAGGAAATTAAAAAACAAAATGAAATTAAGAAAAATTACCATCTCAGTGATTTTATTTATTTTATTGATTCTTTTCTTAAATATAATTTAGACATTAAAAACAATGATCCTGAAATTATTGAAGGAGTTTCTTTGATGACGGCCCATAGTTCTAAGGGTAGGGAATTTAGTGATGTTTATATTATTAATGCCACCAGAAAGTCATGGGAAAATAACAGTGGAGGAAATAATATAGTTTTACCAATTTATCAATATGGAGGAGAAATTGAAGACGAAAAAAGACTTTTTTATGTTGCCATGACTCGAGCCCAAAATAATTTAACTATTTCTTTTAGTAAATTAGATAATAATGGAAGAAATCAAGAAGAATCAGAATTTGTTAAGGAAATTGATATTTCTTTTAAAGAAGAACAAGTTATGAAAAATTTTGAAGAAAAAAATATTGATAAACTTTTTTCTTTTATTAATTTTGAAAAGAAAATAAATTCTATTTTTGATAAAGATTATTTAATTCAACTTTTTTTAAAAAGAGGATTAAATGTATCTGCTTTAAATAATTATTTAAATTGTCCTAAAAAATATTTTTATAAAAATTTAATTAGAATACCTGATAGTTATTCTAGCACTTTGATTTTTGGTAATATTATCCATAAAACTTTAGAACTTTTCTTTAAAAATATTAATTTAAATGAAAAGATTTTACCTAAAGATGAATTAATTAAACAATTTTATAAAATTATTGAAAAAAGTAATTTAACAGAAAAAGATGAAGAAAAATTTAAAATTACTGGGCAGGAAATTTTATCTTCTTATTATGATCAATATGCTTTTAATTGGATTACTAAAATTAAAGTTGAAAGTAGTTTTAAAAGAGAATTTATTTTAAATAATAAAGAAAAAATTCAACTTTCAGGCAAAATAGACAAAATTGAATTTTTAAATGACTTTCATTCAGGTAAAATAAACATTATTGATTATAAAACTGGAAAGCCTTTTTCAGAAAAAAACAAAGAACAAAAAGCTGATTATGAAAGACAAATTATTTTTTATCATCTCTTATTAGAAGATTATGATAATAATAATTTTTTTATAAATAAAAGCTGTCTTGATTTTTTAACTAAAAATAAAAAAGGAGAATTTGAACAATATTCTTTCATTGTTACTAAAGAACACTTAGATAATTTAAAAAATGAAATAAATCAAATGGCTCAGAGTATTTTTTCTATGAAATTTCTAGAACAGGGTTGTAATAAAAAAGACTGTGAGTGGTGTCACATTGAAAGATAGTATCAAATTATTTTATTCCCATTATCGAGCCAGCCAAGATAAATTCCTAAAATAAGAAATATTGTAAATAAAAATATTAAATAAAAATATATTTTTTTCATTTTATCTAAGTTGAGCTTTAAATTTTTCTTGAGTTGTTTTTTCTAATTTTTGATGAATTAAATCAATTTCACTTGAAAGTAATGTTCTATCTAGAGAACGATAAATAATTCGGAAAGCATAGCTTATTTTATTGATGCCAAATTTTTCTTTATTTTCATATTTATCTAATAAAGAAACTTCTTCAACTAAATCAGGAGCAATTTCTCGGACTAAATCAAAATAATCATTAGGAATAAAATCATTTTCAACTATAAAAGAAATGTCTCTAATAATTGGAGGGTATTTACTAACTTGATTAAATGTATTTCCTAATTTTAATTGCTTTATAACTCTTTCGTCTTCAGACC
>CAZIWS010000032.1:6519-7288 GCA_964543175.1 uncultured Candidatus Saccharibacteria bacterium | reverse complement strand
CCGAAGGCGACTGATTTACAGTCAGTTGCAATTGACCACTCTGCCACCGACGCATTGCATATAATAGTATATACAATTTAAAAAAATTTTCAATAAATACTTTATTTTTTTAGTTTTTGTTTTTTAATTACAAAATTACTTTTTATTTTATTTTTCTTAGCTTCAATTATTAATTCATCATTTTTAAAATTAATTAAAACCGTATCTCCTTCTTTTAGATTGTTTGAAATAATAAAACTAGCAATTGGATTTAAAATTTTATTTTGAATTAATCTATTAAGTGGTCGGGCTCCATAATGAGGATTATAACCTTCTTTAGCTAAATAACTTAAAGCTTCTAGTGAAATTTCTAAATTAATATTTTTATTTTTAAGACGATCTTTAACTACCTGCATTCTTAAATTAACTATTTCTCTAATAGCCTCTTCAAGAAGAATATCAAAAACAATAATTTCATCTATTCTATTGATAAATTCTGGTCTAAAATTTTCTTTTAATGCTTCCATTACTTTTTCTTTCATAAGTCCATAATCTTCTTTACTGGAATTATTAGAAAAACCAATGGCTTCCATTTTTTCAACAAATTGAGAACCAATATTAGAAGTTAAAATTATTATAGTATTTTTAAAATTAACAACTCTACCTTTTCCATCAGTTAATCTTCCTTCATCAATAACTTGCAATAACATATTAAAAATTTCAGGATGAGCTTTTTCTATTTCATCAAAAAGAATAACAGCATAAGGACGATGACGTACGGCTTCAGTAA
>CAZIWS010000032.1:0-6509 GCA_964543175.1 uncultured Candidatus Saccharibacteria bacterium | reverse complement strand
ATCATAGCCCACATATCCTGGAGGAGAGCCAATTAATTTTGAAACAGAATGTTTTTCCATATATTCAGACATGTCTACTCTAATTAATGCTTTGTCATCATTAAACATAAATTGACTTAAAGCTTTAGTTAATTCAGTTTTTCCAACTCCAGTTGGGCCAAGAAAAATAAAAGAACCAATGGGCCTATTAGGATCTGAAATTCCCGCTCTAGATCTTCTGATAACATCAGCAATTCTTTGAATGGCTTGATTTTGACCAACTATTCTTTTTTGTAATTCTTCTTCAATTCGAGATAATTTTTCTTTTTCTTCTTCTAGCATTTTAACTAAAGGAATACCAGTCCAACGAGCAACCACTTCAGCAATTTCTTCAGTAGTAATTTCTTCTTTTAAAATTCTACGAGATTTTTGTAATTTTTTAAGACGCATAAGTTTTAATTCTAAATCTTTCTTCAGGGAAGGAATTTTCCCATAGCGTATTTCGGCTACTTTAGATAATTCAGCTTTTAATTCAGCCCCTTCAGCCTCTAATCTTAAAGACTCAAGTTCTTTTTTAATTTTACTTATTTCAATAACTAAATTTTTCTCATTTTTCCATTTTAATTCTAATTCTTTAGTTTTTTCATATAAATTAGCTATTTCTTTATCAATGTCTTTAATTCTATTTTTAGTATTTTTATTAATACTTTTATTTTCTTCTGAATTAGAAATTTCTTTTTTTAAGGCTTCTTTTTCAATTTCTAAGCGCATAATTTTTCTATGAGTTTCTTCTAAAATAGGAGGTTTATTTTCTAAAGATATTTTAAGAGAAGAAGAAGCTTCGTCAATTAAATCAACTGCTTTATCAGGCAAAAATCTATTAGTAATATATCGAGCAGAAAGATTTACCGCAGAAATTATGGCATCATCAGTAATTCTTACTCCATGAAAAAGTTCATATTTTTCTTTTAATCCACGTAAAATAGCAATGGCATCTTCCATTGAAGGTTCGTCTATATATACTGGCTGAAAACGTCTAGCTAAAGCTGGATCTTTCTCAATATATTTTTGATATTCTTTTAAAGTGGTTGCTCCAATGGCTCTTAATTCTCCTCTAGATAAAGTAGGTTTTAGCATATTAGAAGCGTCCAAGGTTCCCTCACCTCCTCCGGCTCCAACAATAGTATGAATTTCATCAATAAATAAAATAATTTTATTATCAGCTTTTTCAATTTCTTTCATAATTCCTTTTAATCTTTCTTCAAATTCTCCTCGATATTTAGTTCCGGCAATAAGTGAACCTAAATCTAAAGAAACTAGTTCTTTTTCTTTTAATGATTCAGGAACATCTCCTTTGGCTATTCTTTGAGCCAGACCCTCAACCACAGCAGTTTTTCCTGTTCCCGCTTCTCCTATTAAAATAGGATTATTTTTAGTACGACGAGAAAGTATTTGCATAATGCGCATTATTTCAGTATCTCTTCCAATAACTGGATCCAGTTTATCTTCTTTTGCTAATTTAGTTAAATTGCGAGTATATTTTAAAAGAAGTCTAAATCTTTTTGGTTCAGAAACATCAGTAATATTTTGTCTTCGTAATTCTTCTAATATTTTAATAACAGTTTCTTTATTAATTCTAAAACGAGATAATAATTCTTTAGCTTCACCGGTAATTTCTAATAAAGCAATAAATAAATGCTCTGTTGAAACAAAATTATCTTTTAAATATTCAGACAACTTAAGAGAGTGTTCAAGGGTTTGAGCTAAATCAGGTGTTAAATAAATTTGATAAGCCGGCGACAGGGTGCTTTTAGATTCTGGCAACTCAATAGCTTCCAAAGCTGAGTCCGCTAAAAGCATAGTATCCACTTCCATTTTATCTAAAATTGAATAAACAATACTTTCTTCTTGTATTAAAAGAGCTGTTAATAAATGCAAACCAGAAACGTGATTTTGTCCACGCTCTATTGCTAATTCATGAGCTTTTTTAATTGCTTCTTTTGCTTTAGTTGTAAATTTATTTAAAGGTGGCATAGATAAAAATATAAATTAAAAATTATTAAATATAAAAATAATTAATTAATTAAAGAATTAGGTGAATTAATTTCAGTTATTTCATTTGTATTTTCTTCATTTAAAATATCATTAACTAACTCAATAATAGTAAAATCTTTTTCTTGAATTATTTTAAATATTTTTTGTTCTCCTAAAACACTTTTAATAACATATACTTCTCCTTCTTTAGGCATATCTATCAAAGAAGCAATGACTACTTTATTATTCCCTAAAAATAAACCAGTTCCAAGAATCTTATCTTCGTTTTCTGTTTTTAAATATAAAGAAACAGTTAAAGGCTTAATAGCTTTTAGTTCTTCTAATAATTTAATTTGTTCACCAGAAAGAACTTGAGAATTATTTTTTTCGATGGGTACAATTTTTTCAACAGTTTCTCTAATAACTTGATTAATTGGCAAAGCGACAGAAGTTGGAACTTCCTGCATTAAACTAGTGGTAATAATACTAGTAGCAATTGAAACTACAAAACTAAGTAGTATTAAAAGCATTATTAATTGTGATTTATTAAGTTCTTTTATGTCCATAATATTTTAATTATACCATTTTTCTAATTTTTTCAAAATTTGAGAAAAAGACTTAATTACAAAATCAATATCATTTTTTTTTGTTTGCCTACCTAAAGAAAAACGAAGACTGCCTTTTTTATTTTTAGATATTGCTTCAATAACATAAGAACCTTTTTTATCTCCTGACTTACAAGCACTTTTTTCTGAAATATAAATTCCTTTAGCTGAAAATTCTAAAACTAAAAGATCGCTTGGAATTTTTGAAACTGTAATATTTATATTATTGGGCAGTCTTTTTTCTAAGTCACCATTAAAAAATAAAGAAAAGCCTTCCCTTTTAAGCAATGAAGCACTTTCTTTTTGTATTTTATATAATTCCTCAATAAAATAATCTCTTAATTTAATTAATCTTTTACTTTCTCTTTCTTTTATTTTTTCTGTAATTTGTAAAGCTTCAGCTATTCCAACAATACTAGATAAATTCTCTGTACCGGGCCGTAAATTAAATTCCTGTTCTCCCCCCAGTAAAACTGGAGAAATAAACTTAGCTGATTTTCTTTTTACAAATAAAACTCCAACTCCTTTGGGCCCATAAATTTTTCCACCATTAAAAGACATTAAATCTATACCTAATTTTTCTGTATTAATATCTAAATAATTAATAGCTTGGGTTGCATCTGTATGAAATAAAACTTTTTTATTGTTAATTTTATTAAAATGTCTAATTTCTTTAGCAATTTCTTTAATTGGTTGTATCGTACCAATTTCATTATTGGCATACATTACAGAAACTAAAACAGTATTTAATTTTATAGCTTTTTTAATTTTTTTAGGATCAATAATGCCATTTTTTTCCACTGGCACATAACTAATTTCAGCTTTTTTATTTTTTTCTAAATACTTACAGATTTCTAAAACAGAAGAGTGTTCTATATTTGTTGTCACAATATGAGGTAAAAATTTTTCGACAATTCCTAAAATCGCCAAATTATTTGATTCAGTGGCACCAGAGGTAAAAACAATTTCATTTTTATGACAATTTAAAATTGTTGCAATTTTTTTTCTAGCTTCCTCTAATTTATTTTTTGAATTTACCCCAAGTTCATGAATGGCGCTGGAATTTGAATAATTTTCTTTTAAAACTTTATTCATAGCAAAAACAACCTTAGAGTTTAAGGGAGTTGCAGATGCATTATCTAAATAAATTTTATTTGATTTTAACATTAATATAGTATAATATTAAACAACATGAATATAAAGCTCCAAATTGCTTTTTTTGTTTTAACTGGAATATCTATCTTAATTGGTATTTTTTGGATTGTCAAAACAGAAAAACGTTTAAAAAAGTTTTTTTTAGGTAAAAAAGCCCAAAATTTAGAAGAAACTATCTTTTTTTTAGAAAATGAAATTAAACAATTAAAAAAAGCTCAAGAAAACCAGCAAGTTGTTTTAGAGCAAATAAATAAAAAATTAAAAAAAAGTATTAGAGGACTGGAAACAATTAGATTTAATCCATTTCCAGATCAAGGAAGTAATCAAAGTTTTGCAATTGGTTTATTAAATGAAGAGAAGAATGGTGTGGTTATTTCTAGTTTATATTCACGAGAAAGAATGAGTGTCTTTGCTAAGCCAATAAAAAATGGAAAATCAGATTATGAATTAACCCAAGAAGAAAAAGAAGCTTTACAAAAAGCTGAAGTAAAATAATGTCACCTAAAAAAGAAATAAAAAAAGAAATAAAAAATAGACCCCCCATTGTAGTAATTATGGGTCATATTGATCATGGTAAATCAACCTTACTTGATTATATTAGAAAAACAAATATTGTAGACCAAGAAGCTGGTGGAATAACTCAACATATTTCAGCCTATGAAGTTATTCATAGAGATGAAAAAAATGAAGAAAAAAAAATAACTTTTTTAGACACTCCAGGACATGCTGCTTTTTCTAAAATGCGAGAAAGAGGTGCTAATATTGCTGATATAGCTATTTTAATAGTTTCAGCTGAAGATGGAGTTAAGCCCCAAACCATTGAAGCTTGGAAAACTATTTCTGAAAATAATGTTCCCTGCATTGTAGCTATTAATAAAATAGACAAAGAAGGTGCTAATGTTGAAAAAACAAAAACAGAATTAGCAGAAAATGAAATTTATTTAGAAAATTATGGAGGAACAATTCCTTTTGTTGAAATATCAGCCAAAAAAGGAACAGGTATAGATAATTTACTTTCATTAATTTTAATTTTAGCTGAAATGGAAAATTTCACAGGAATTGTTAATGAAAATGCTTCTGGTTTAGTTATTGAAACTAATTTAGATCCTAAAAGAGGAATTAGTGCAACTTTAATTATTAAAAATGGAACTTTGAAAAAAGGAATGACTTTGGTAGTAGAAGATTCTTTTTGTTGCAATCGTATTATGGAAAATTTTCTAGGGAAAAGTATCAATGAAGCAACTTTTTCTTCCCCTATTAAATTAGTTGGTTTTAATAAAGTTCCCAGTATTGGAGCAGAATTTAAATCTTTTTTAAATAAAAAAGAAGCCGAAGAATACATAAAAAATAATAACATTACAACAATTTGCGAAAAAATAAATGAAAAAGAAAACGATAAAAAAATAATCCCCATAGTTTTAAAAGCAGATGTTTGGGGATCGATAGAAGCAATTGAAAAAGAAATTGAAAAAATTACTAACGAAAATGCTGAATTTAAAATAATTCAAAAAGGAGTTGGTTTAATATCAGAAACAGATATAAAAATAATTTCTTCCTGTGATAATGTAATAGTTATTGGTTTTAATGTAAAAGTAGATAAAAATGCAAATGAATTAGCAGAAAATCGAGGAATAAAAATTTCCCTCTTCCAAATTATTTACAAAATGACAGAATGGCTACAAGAAGAAATGGAAAAAAGAAGACCTAAAATAGAAAGTACAGAAATAATCGGTAAAGCTAAGATTTTAAAATCATTTAGTAAAACAAAAGAAAGACAAGTATTAGGAGCTAAAGTAATTGAAGGTAAAATTTCGCTAAATGGGCCAATAAAAATAATTAGGCGAGAATTTGAAATAGGACGTGGAAAAATAATTAATTTAGAAAAAAACAAAAACAAAACATCAGAAGTAGAAGAAAATTCAGAATTTGGCATGATGCTTGAGTCTAAGGTAGAAATTGTTGCTGGAGACTTAATTGAGTCCTTTGCAATAATTCAAAAATAATCAAATGGAAAATAGAAACATAAAAGTAGCTAATTTTATAAAAGAACTTTCTGCTAATTTTTTAATTAAAGAAGAAAACAGAACTTCTCTTATTACTGTCACTAATTGCACTATTTCTAATGATTTAAAAAAGGCAACGATTTATATAACGGTATTGCCTAATAGCAAAGAAAAAAGTGCTTTAGATTTTTGTAAAAGAAAAAGATCATTTTTAAGAGATTACATTAAGAAAAATATGAATTCCAATAGAATTCCATTTTTAGATTTTGCCATAGACTTAGGCGAAAAAAATAGGCAAAAAATTGACGAATTGTTAAGAGCACAGTAAGATAGAATATGGTTCATTTGTAAACAAGATAAGGCCTGGTCGCCAAGTGGCATGAGCGAAGCGAAGTAAAAATAAGACAGAGATCTGCAGCAGGTTTTATAGTATAAGTTAGTTTTGTTAATTAAAGATAAGGCCTGGTCGCCAAGTGGTAAGGCAGAGATCTGCAAAATCTCCATACGCCGGTTCAATTCCGGCCCAGGCCTCCTCATAGAATTTATTTTTAAAAAATAAATTTTATGTTATGATATGTAATATATTTTTTAAATTGCCCGAGTGCCTGCCTACGCTAAAGCTACGGCAAGGCAAGGATAAAATATATTACTTATTAATAATTGCCCGAGTGGCGGAACTGGTATACGCGCACGACTTAAAATCGTGTCTCGCAAGGGATGTGGGTTCGATTCC
>CAZIWS010000031.1:3906-7378 GCA_964543175.1 uncultured Candidatus Saccharibacteria bacterium | reverse complement strand
ATCAGCTCCATTCATAAAAAACCTTGAAATTGTCAGTAAAATAGGCGCTTTCAAGGTTTTTTTATTTTTTTCATTTTTCAAAAAAATCTAAAATTTTTAGACAAGGATGCGTTCAGCTGTGACCATTCTGTCCCCATTTTTTTAATTGAAATTTTCATAAAACCAATTAAGTTTTTGTTAAATATTTCCAAAAGTGAAAAAACTAATTTTTTCTGCTTATTTCTATATCTTTCTATATATTTGGGGACAATTGGGGACAGTAGAAAAATTAAAATAGCCAAGTATTAAACTTGGCTATTTTTTTACATTTCTTCATCTTGGTCTTTATATTTTTATTAATTTCTTTTCAGGCAAGGTTTAATATTCTTGGATTTTTCGCTATCTAATAAATCAAATTTAATCTACTCTTTTTAAAAAATCATTAATAAACAGATTAAGATTAGTTTCCCTCATTGTTGCATGTATATCACTTAATATATTATTCCAAGAGTCGTTTTGGTTGAGTTTAGTTCCTATTCCATCAGCATTAATAAATGCAATGAAATCAGTTAACTTTTTCTCATATTTAATTGCGAACTTCATACTATAGTATTCTTTTGCTTCTACATCAAAGACATTTGGGTCTCCGTGTAAAACATGCTCAAGATTACAAGACATATAATATGCACAATAAGGTTTTACCAAATTATCGAGTTTTGCAAAAGTTATGCAGTTTAATTTTGATAATTTTTTTATAATTGGTAATTTTTGCTTATTTCTATTTATTATGTTTTCTGGTTCTGGTACATGATATTCATCTTTTATATATTCAATTTTAGAATCTTTAATTATTTTATTATTATTAATGGAACAAGCATCAGTATCCATTATGAAGTTTCCAATTTATTTCTTAATGTTGGTTTTTCATAAATATCAGTTATATCATTCAATTCTTCATCCTCTACATTTTCTTCAACAGTATTCTCAGCGATTTGATTATTAGAGTTATTTTTTATATTTTCAAAATACTTATTTACTACTTATCCTACTTTATCTTTGATTTTTTCTCTCTCTTCGGCGCCAGTAAGTTTCTTAAAGTTTTGATATAAATTTGGGTCATGACTAATACCATCTATAGAAAAAAATAATGCAATAGCAGTCGAAATTAATATTGCTATATAGTATTGATTTATTATATTTATTGTACAAATTAAAATAATCCAAATAATATTTATTATAAAATGTAATATTAATCCCCCAACAATCCAGTTTTTATTTTTGTCTGGCATATTACTCATTAATACTGGATATCTTAAAAAACAAACGATATAAGATATTATTTGCGAAGTAGAAAACGTTACTATTAGAAAAGTTATTAATCCCCATAAAAACCACATGATTTTCTCCTATGTGTTTATTTTTCAATTCAATTATAGTTAAAAAGATTAAAATACCAATTTTAATTATTTTTGTTTTAAATTTTGTTTATTTTTTTTCCAAATTTCCTTTTTTTGACTTCTTATTTGTATAGGTATAATTGTAAGAACACAAACTAAGCCTATAATTGTCCCAATTAAAGTTATGTAACTACCTCTAGCAACAATTGAACTAATTCCAGCAATGAAACCTAGAGAAGTAGTAGTAATAATAGCTATTTTATGTTTACCGACAAGGGCAATAAGTGAATATAATATCCAAAAAGCAATACCAGCGCCAACTCCTGCATATAAAATATCCATATAAATTCTCCTTAATGAATTTTATTATAACATATATTTCTTAAACTGTAAAATAACTAAATTATTATATCGTTTTAATAATGCTTTCTATTATATTATGAATTTTTTGTTTTTAAATTTTTGAAATTAGTCCAAAATATTTATTAAAATAAAAAATAAACCATAAATTTTCTTTATGGTTCGTATTATTTGCTTGTGGCGAAATCTTTCCAATATATTCAAATCATTTTTTATTATATTAAAAAATAAGATCAACTTTTAGATTCTGATTGCAAAATTTCTTCTATCTTTTTTATAAGTCTTTTATATGTGTTTTTTATACTAACAAAATCTTTTAGTCCGTTAATTAATGTTGAAAGTATTATGTGTTTATGTTTACTATCTAGATTTTTTTTAAATTTCCATTCCGAAAGATGATACTTTACTTGTACATCTACATCATAATCTTCATTATAGTCACGTTCAACAGCAAAGTAGCGCGGTTTTTTATCTCCAACTTCTGCTAAAAACATAAAGGAACCTTTTGCATCATAATCCGTTGAATAGGGTGAAAATAAATAAACTCTAGTTTTATTACCACAAATTATAGTATCTTGTGTATTAAGAATGTCAGCAAAAGAAATCCTAAACATTTTCTCAAAATCATATTTTTTTTGATCTGACATTTCTACTTTCCCGTTTCCTTTTATGGAATCTTCAAGTTTTTTTCTTTGTTTTATTTTTATATAAAATTTATTAAACAGTTTTTCTCTTACTAGGGGTGGATATTTTATAACGCCTTGTTTTGTATTTAATATATTTTCGACTTCATTACGAATTATTTTTTCTTCTTCGTCTTTAAGTTTTTTGGAGTCTATATTATCAAATCTGTTTTTTACAATTTTTATTGCCTCTAAAATTTCTTTATCATTATTAAATTTCTTTTTTAAAAATTTTATTTTTTCATCATCTAACCGACAATGACCTAGCCTGATCTTTCTTCCACTTCGATCTGCTGTGGCTGGAGTCTGTCCATCAACCGCTCTTGTCTCATAGATAAAAAATAACCATTTGTTGAATATTGCATTTAGAACTATCTCCTTATCATTTTTCAGTTCTTCACTAGCATAATCAAAAGCATAACCAATTTTTTTAATTGCTGTTAAAACAATTTCTCTATCATTTTTTAATTCTTCGCTTGCATATTTTAATGCATATGGATTTTTCTTTACAACATTCAAAATAAAAGCTTTATTATCCTTTAATCTATTATTTGCATATTCTAACGAAAATCCATTTTGTCTAACAGCAGAAAATACAACATCTTCGTCATTTTTTAACTCTTCGCTTGCATACTTTAAATTCAAACCGTCCCGCGTAACAGAAACTAATACAATTTCTTTATTATTTTTTAATCTTTCACTGGCATACTCTAAACTATAGTCACAATTTTGAATAGCTGTTAATACTACTTCTTCATTATCTTGCAATTCTTTGCTTGCATATTCTAAAGAATCTCCATTTTGTTTTACAGCGGTTAAAATTAATTCTCTATCATTTCTTAATCTTTCACTCGCAAATCTTAAACTATATGAATTTTTTTGAACAGCTGTTAATACAACTTCCTTATCATCTTTTAATTTTTTACTTGCATATTCTAAATAAAATCCTCTTTGTTTAATTGCAATTAAAACAATCTCTTTATCATTTTTTAATTTTTCACTAACAAATTTTAAATCAGAACCATTATTACTTACCGCAATTAAAGCAATTTC
>CAZIWS010000031.1:0-3896 GCA_964543175.1 uncultured Candidatus Saccharibacteria bacterium | reverse complement strand
TTGCAATCGTCATCGGTATCAATCCACCAAAATACAAAACACCACTGTAAGGACAAAATGCTAACGCAAAGAGTAGTCCAAGCAGGAACGCATCCCAGTAGGTCTTTTTCCCTTCCTTGTTTTCTATCTTTGAGGTTAGTTTACTCATTTCTTCATCATTTTGCAATTCTTTACTTGCATACTCTAAACATGATAAATTTCCTTTTATTGCCTCCAAAACAACTTCTTTATCGTTTTTTAATTCTTTACTTACATATTTTAATGCGTGCCCATTCTCTTTTACAACAGCCAAAACAAATTCTTTATCGTTTTTTAATTTCTCACCTGCATATTCAAAAGAAAAGCCACTTTGTTTTACAGCGGTTAAAATAACTTCTTTATCGTTTTTTAATTCATCACTAGCACATTCTAATTTTAAAACATTTTTTCTAACTATTTCTAAAATAGATTCTTTGTTGCTTGGTAAAGGTTCTTTTTTTTGAAATTTTCTGGATTTATTATTACTATTAATAGCTTTTAAAACAAATTTTTTATCTTTTTGTAATTTATTACTAGCATATTTTAATTCATCAATATCATTTGTAACCGCATCGATTACTATTTCTTTATCATTTCTAAAACTAAAAGGTAAAGAGCTCAAAGAAAATCTATTATTTTTTAATTGTTCTTTTACTACTTCTTTAAGTAATGATTTTTGATTATTCATATTACTTCCTTTTTCTAAACAATATTAACATATATTTTTTAAAAATCAAAACTGTTGATTTTCTTCACAATATATCTCAACTTGTGGACAAATTTAGCTCCTGCTAGGATAATTGCTTTCAAATAAATTTTATGTTATTATTATTAAAAAAAGGAAAAATTATGAGTATTGATCTTTTAACAGAAATGCCATTATTAAGAAAAGAATATAATGTTATTAGTAATAAAGTAAAAAAAATATTAGGATATTATGCTCTAAATAGTAATCATTATTATCATACAATTTTACATAATGAGTTGATAGATATAAATACTAGTGAAGAAAAAATTATTGAGATTCATAATAAATATCTTGAACTTATTAAAAATTTAGAAAGTTATTTTAAAAAATATAATATACTTTTAAATAAAAAATGTTTTCCAGTCGATGGGATGTCCGGAAATCTATATTTTTTAGGTATGGAAATTGAAGTTTATAAAGGTTTTGAAAAATTTATACCAATTCTTACACAGTTTGAAACTTTATTTTATAGAGTAAAAGTGCTTGCCGATAAATATGGTGGTTTAGATGCAAGTTCTCTTGATTTTTCAGCATATAATGGATATGGTTTTTATGAGGGACCTTTAATGTTGGATTTGTTTGGGATAACAATAACTGCAAATTATACAGATGATATAATTAATAATATTTTATTAATCAATTACAAAAAAAAATAAGCAATAAATAAATTTGTATAATAACAAAGGAGAAAATATGGATTATAAAGAACTTTGGGAAGAAGTATGTTTTTATGTTAATGACCATAAAAACGACGATGAGAGTAAATTGCAGATTGTAGCTGAATATATTTTTGATAAACTTGGTTGGAAAAAATATAAGAACGAAATAACAAGACCTTCTATTCAATTTGGAGCTTCTAATTATGGTATTCCAGATATTATTCTTTCTAAAGATAATGAAGAAGTAATTTGTGTAGAATTAAAAAGATACTTGGTGTGTATAAATGAAAAGAATGCAGCACAACTAATTTCATACATGAGGCAAAGAAAACTATCTTTTGGCCTTTTATTTGGAAGAACAATGCAGATCTATTATGATAAAATTGATGATAATAAACCTCCGCTAAAGATATGTGAATTAATATTTAATAAGGAAAATAAAATTGGAATTGAGCTTATTCAACAATTATATAAAGATAATTTTTCTAAGAAAAATTTTGAAGAGTTTTGTTTTAAAAAATTAGAATCAAAAAAGAAAGAAAAAGAATTTAATGAAAAACAAAATTTTCTTTGTTCACCTGAAGGTGTAAAATATGTAAAGGATTTATTATTAATTGAATATCCAGAAGAAGTAATTAATGAACTTGATTTCAAAATAAGTAGAAAAAAAGAGCCATTAAAAATAATTATTAATGATATAAATAAATTTCCTAAAAATTCTTCTATAATTTCTGAAAATTCATCATTAAGTAGAGACGAAAATGAGCCAGTACAAGATTGGATAAAGAGAGTATTAATATATTTAGTGAAGAACAATCTATTAACTGAAGTTGAAATAGAAAGACTTCATGATAAAGAATATTCAAAAGACACATTTGGAATACAATTCCCATTACTATGCGATGACAAAAATGATACGCTTATTTCAGGGAATAGAAGATACTGGACAAAATGGACATTAGGGGAATACTTTGTTTGTAGTCAATGGTGGAAAGATAAAGAAGATGTTTATGAAGAATTAATTACTAAATGGATAAATAAAATTACTAAATAAATTATTTTTTAAAATAAAAAACGAACCATAAATATTCTTTACGGTTTGTTTTTATCTATTGAGACGGGTTGCGTTTTGTGCTGTAGGAGTTGGGTAAAAAGTAGAATAGTAAAATTTTATTGTTTAATTATCATTTTCGTTTATTCTAAAATCCAAATCTTTTTTCACAACACTAGATGAATTTATTCTTAAGTCTTGCAACAAATCTTTTATATGTAAGTCTAAATTTTTTGGACCTTTATATTTCAAAACAAGTTAATTATTATTTGAATATCATAAGTATTGATATTTTATAAAAAATATATAAAAAAATATAAATTTGATATTAATTAAAAGCATAATGTGTAAAAATATGTAAATATTATGTAATAAAAAGTGCAAAAAATGTGTAAAATATATGCAAAAGAATTGAAAAAAAATGTAAAAAGATTGTGAAAATATATGCAAAAAAGTGTAATAATTGATGTAAAAAAGTGTAATATATAGTACAAGAAGAATTAATTATATTAAAAACAGGGAGGTTTCTATGAAGAGAAATGTATTACAATCATTAATAAAATGGAAAGATTCGGATGATAGAAAACCTTTAATTTTGGAAGGGGCAAGACAAGTTGGTAAAACTTGGATAATGAAAGAGTTTGGCAAAACACAATTTGTTGACTATGTATGTTTTAACTTTGATAAAGAAAAAGAACTAAATGAAATTTTTATAAAAAATAAAGATGCTCATAAAATTATAGAAAAATTAAGTTTAATTGTTAATAAGAAAATTGACCCGATAAATACTTGGTTTAGTTTCATCGATATTAGCCAATTTATCTATCATAAATACTTGTAATTAACAACTATCAAAAAAAATAGCACTAGAAAATAAAAATTGAAAAACTTATATTGATTTTTGAGATTATTTATTTATATCTTTCACCTAAAAATACTTTGTTTCACATCTGTCTAAAATTAGACACCAAAAACTTAAATAAAAATATTTGATTTAGTATAAAACGAAATAAAATTATATAACACGAATTTGCCAGGTAAAATAAGGGAAAAAAGGAGTTTTTAAGTCATAAAATAAGCCATTTTAACAAGTTTTAATCACATCTCTTAATTAAAGGGGCAATGATTTTTTGTTTACTTTTACATTTTGCTAAAATCCTCCTTGTTGTTAAATTTTGTAGTCGACTTTTTACATTTCACACCTACTTATTTTTATTCTTACATAATCGTTCGGACATCATTTGTCTGTTCGGGAATGTTTGCTACACTAATATCTTACAATTCTCGCATTATCACCATTTGATAATGCGGTATTATTTTTCTTAATTTATCATTGTCGATAGTTCAATGGGTGACCTATCGGAAAACTATTTTGTGATTTTATTTTAACAATCTCGCTTTACTATCATTTGTTCAAGCA
>CAZIWS010000030.1:0-7502 GCA_964543175.1 uncultured Candidatus Saccharibacteria bacterium | reverse complement strand
TCACCATCACGTGCTAGCACGAGAAGTATATTAAAATAAATTAATTAAATTTTCTAATTTTAAATTTTTAAAATCTGAAAAAATATATTTTGCTTCCTTAAAATTTTTTCTTATTCTCAGGGTTTAATTTAGCTCCATACTTTTCCAATACCATATTAAATGATTTAATAATAGAGCCTCCTGAGTTCAATGTACCCGTTCATCAATTTAATAATATTTCATATTATGTTATAATATATAAAATGATTTATAATCATTTAAAAAATAAATAATATGGAAAATTTTGAAATTAAAAAAATAATTACTTTAAAAGAAAAAATTGAACTTGCTACTACAACAGAAGAGATAGAAAATATTTACAAATCAGCTCCTAATAACTCAGCAGAAGAACAACTAGCTTTAGAAAAATGGAATCAGTTGTCGAAGAAAGAAGTTGAGCTTGCGACTACAGCAAAAGAAGCAAGAAATGCTTACAAGTCATCTCCTGACAACTCAGAAGCAAGACAACTAGCATTCGAAAAAATAAATTCTTTTTTTACTTGGAAAAAATAAATTTCTCCTAAAAAAAAGAAAAGCCTCAAATAAATTAATGAGGCCTTTTTTATTTTTAATTCATCAGAGGTATCGTATTATTTAAAAAAATCTTTTTTATTTAAATCAGGATTAAAAATATTTATCTCTTTATTTAATAAACTACTTATGATTTCAATAAATCCGTAATTTAAATCTTTAATTCCACCATTATTTAAATATGTGGAAAATTTTCTTACCTCACTATCTGTCATGCAAGCGATAGCAAGATACGGATCAATGCTGTCTTTATAGTAATCAGAAATAAATAAAGAAATATTTTTTAATTCATTGTAAATTTTAATCCTACAATCTTCAATATCAAGAGTAAAGTAAACATTTTCATACATCCAACTCCTTAAGTCAGCAAATTTTCTAGAAGTTTCAGATTTAGAAAAAGATATTTTTCCTTCCTCAGAACTTTCTTTAATAAATTCATAAGAGATTTTCGAAATTCTTTCTCGTTGATTTTTACCAAAATGTTTTACAATTTTAGGTAATTTAGATTCACTAATATAACCAACACGAAGAGCATCGTTTAGGTCAGAAAAAGTGTAAGCAATTTTGTCTGAAAACATTACAAGGTTTGATTCTTCTGAAATACTCGAGTTAATTTTCATATCTCCAGCACCACGAGAATGATTTAAGATGCCTTCGAGGGTTTCATAGGATAAATTTAATCCTAATCCTTTCCTTTCTATCTTTTGAGCAACAACAACACTCATCACATAATGGGCAAATTTTTTACCTGAAAGATCACAAATGAGTCTCTCGCCCAAATGCCCAAAGGGGGTGTGCCCTATATCGTGGCCATGAGCGATAGCTTCAGTTAGATAAACGTTTAGCCCCAAGATATTGGCATATAATGAAGCAAGATTTACAACATCATTAGTATGAATCAAACGATTCCTAACATTTGAGTGTAAATCGGGAGGAAAGACTTGTGTTTTGTCTGCTAGCCTTCTATATGACTTGCTCAATCTTATTTTTTCTCTATCAAGAAAAAATGGATCAAGGAAGTTGTATATTAAATCAATATCATTTTCGAACCTACGTCCGAGACTATTACTAGAAACAAAAGCCTTACTTGATAATGAGCTTTTAAAGTTTAAAATATTTTTTTTCATCTTTATTTATTTTTAATTTACAAATTTTCTTTAAATTTACAATTAATCTAATAAATAGTCAAATTTTTGATAATGGTTCAATAGCTTCGACAAATAGGGCGGAGGCATTGCCTCCGCCCTATTTAGTAAAAATTCTATTTACTAAATTTTTTTATTTTTCCATTCAGTGTCCTGGCGAACTAAAAGATTTTTTTTATTTTCTTGATCAAGAAGAATAAATTCAACAATTTTCATTCCTTGCGAACCTTTAATTAAAATTAAATCATTTTTCTGAATAAAATCTTTTAAAAACTCCCCTACTTCTTGTGCATTTAAAAATTCAAAAGTATTTTCCTCTTTCATTCCCATTTCAATTGCTCCTAATTTAATAAATTTAGCTCTTAAACCAACAGAGATTAAAATATCAGCATTTTCTTGAGCAAATTTACCAATATTTTTATGACTTTCTTCAGTATGTTTACCAAGCTCTAACATGTCGCCTAAAATAGCTATTTTCCGCATTTGTTTTTCAGGAAAATTACTAAAATTAATTAAACCTAATGTTTTTAAAGCAGACTGACAAGCAAAAGGAGAAGAATTATAGGTATCATCAATAATAAATGTTTCCTTAATTCCATTTAATAAATGCATTCGTCCTGGAGGAATTTCATAATTTTTTAAAGCATTAATGGCTTCAATCATATTTAATTTTAAGCTAAAAGCTATAGCTAAAGAAGCCAAAGAAGCATAAATATGATTACGTCCCAATACACCTTCTATTATTACAGGCAAACTACTTCCCCTTTGATCTATTCTAAAAATAATTCCTTGAGGTTTTCCTGAAGAGGAATAAAAAATACTATCTTCAGAACCAATGATGTCCGCTTTTTGATTAAATCCATAGGTAATAATTTTATTTTTTGTTTTGTTTTTCATTGCCAAAACTGTTTCGTCATCAGAATTTAAAACTAAGATTCCATCTTTTTTAAGCGTTTTAATAATGCTACTTTTTTCTTCAACTAAATGATTACGAGAATTAAAAAATTCAATATGAGCAGGAGTTTCACTAATGGCTGTAATTAAAACAATATCAGTTTTAAGCCAAGAGGCGGTTTTTTTCATATCACCCGGTTTGCCTATTCCCACTTCTAAAATTAACCATTTAGGATACTTATGAGGCCAAATAAAAAGCCACAAACCTTTAAAAATATTTTCAAGCCAAGCCACTGGACTATTCCAACCATTAGGGCAACCTAAAATTGTTAAAGGTAAACCAATTTCGCTATTAAAACTTTTTTCACTTTTTCGGACATGATATATTTTTGAAAAAACAGCGTAAAGAGCATCTTTGGTAGAAGTTTTTCCTACAGAGCCAGTGATGACAATAATCTTTGGTTTATATTTCCAAAGTATTAATTTTGACTCTATTTTAAGTAAAAATAATATAATTTTTTTAAAAGCGATTTTCATTTTATATAAAAAATAAATTAACGATCTGGCGGAACTTCATAATAATTAATTAAAAATTTAGCTATATCTAAAAAAGGATCTGCCCAAGTAATTGAAGCATATTGAGTTCCTTTAGGATTAATGGCGTATAAAAAGATAATAAATTCAGGATTATATGCTGGAAAATATCCAAAAAAAGAATGGTTATGCCTATTTTCATAATAACCTCCTCCTTCTTCTTTAGCAACCTGAGCTGTTCCTGTTTTAACGGCAATACTATGATTTTCAATTTTAGCTAGGCCACTTTTTAAAGATTTATCCATTACCTCAACCAGCATTCTAGTAATTTCCTCAGAAGTTTCTGGTGATATTTTTGTTTTAGAAACAGGATAAGAAAATTCTTTTTCAGTCCCATCATTGTATTTAATTTTTTTAACAATATGAGGCACTATTAAATTACCACCATTCCCTAAAGAAGCCAAAGCTCGAACTAATTGAATTGGAGTAAAAGCAAGACCTTGACCAAAAGAGGCATTAGCATATTCTATTTCTCGAGGACTATTTAAATTAGAAACTAAACTATTTGTTTCATTAGGTAAATCAATGCCTGTTTTTTCTTTTAAACCAAAAGAAAAAAGATAATCTCTCATTTTTTCTTTACCTAAATTTTTATAAACAAAAACCATTCCCGTATTTAAAGATTGATTTAAGACATCCTGCATGTTGGTTTTAGGCCCTCTTCCTTTTTTATCAAAATTAAATATTTCTTTTTTTTCAACAATAACAGAACCAGTATCATTATAAATGGTATCTGCCTTAACTACCCCAACATCTAAAGCAGCTGCCATAATTAAGGGCTTAACAACAGAACCAAATTCAAAAATATTTTCAACAAAAGGATTACTAAAAATAACTGAATTTTTTTCAGCTGAAAAATTATTTGGATTAAAATCAGGCTTAACTGTCATGGCATAAATAGCTCCATTTTCAGGATTTAAAATAATTCCACCTACAGCATCAATTTGATATTTTTCTTTTACATTTGTTAAGGTTTTATCTAAAAAACCCTGAACTGCTGGCTCTAAAGTTGTAATTAAATTACCACTTTTTTCTTCAGTTTTAAAAATTGTTTTATTGATATTAGAAAAAACTTCGGCAAAAAAATTAACATAGGGATTATCTTTATTACGAGTTAAAACCTCATCATATTTTTTTTCTAAACCATAACGTCCGGCTAATTCATCTCCCTTAAAACCAATAATTCCTAAAACATGAGAAGCCAAATTATTACCAGGGTAAAAACGCCATTTTTCTTTAAAAACTGAAACTCCGGGAATTTTCTTTTGAGAAATTAAATCAGCAATGTCTCTCGAAACTCTGTTGGCAATTTCTTCATAAGGATCATTTAACTTAGAAGCTTGTTTTAAAAAAGTTTCATAATTAATTGGAATAATTTGATTTAATTGATTATAAGTATTTTCAATATTAGTAATTTTAGTTGGATTAATTGCTAATTTATAACCAACAGTTTGAGTTCCAGCTGAAACCAAATGTCCATCTTTTCTTTCAAAATAAATAGTTCCTCTTTCAAAAATATTAGAAGAAGGAGTAGCATATAGTCTATCTGCTTTTTCTAAATATGTATTACTATTTACAATTTGAATTAAAAAAAGCTTACTAATTAAAATGCAAGCAAAAATTAAAATAAAAAAAGCTATTAATTTAGTTCGAGAAAGAGAATTAGAGCTCATTTTTCATAAAACTTATATTTTTTACATCATTAAATCCAACAGATTTTTTAATAGTAAATTTTTTAACACTTGTTTCTTTAAATCCTTTTAATTCAGCAAAAGCTAAGTCAACCCTATTAGAAGCTAATAAATATTCTAATTCTAATTCTCCTATTTCATTAACAATATTGCGCATTTCTGATTCTAATGCTTTTCTTTCAACAATATTAAACACCATTCCTCCAGTAATAAGGCCGTAAGAAATAAAAAGAGTAGCAAAAGAAAACAAAATAGCCCTAAGTATATTTCTATTTAAATCTGAATTATGATCATCAGTTTTTCTATTTAATATTTGTATTTTTTTTATAACTTTTTTCATTTTTAATAAATTATTTTAAATTTTTTCTAAAATTCTTAATTTGGCACTTCTTGACCTCGGGTTTTCTTTTTTTTCTTCTTCAGAAACAATAATTGGTTTTTTGTTAATTTTTTTTGCTTCTTTTTTTTGTACTTTTTCTTTATAAAAATTTTTGACAATTCTATCTTCTAAACTATGAAAAGAAATAACTGCCATTCTACCTTTTTTATTTAAAACACTAAAACCTTTTTCTAGTCCTTTATTTAAAGCCCCTAATTCATCATTAACTGCTATCCGGATTGCTTGAAATGTTTTTGTAGCAAAATGAATTCTTTGTTTTTGATAATTAACTGGAACTGCTTTTTGAATTATTTCCACTAAATCAAAAGTGGTTTTTATTTCTTTTTTCTTTCTGTTTTCAATTATTGCTTTAGCAATCTTTCTAGAATATTTTTCTTCACCATATCCATAAATAATGTCAGCTAAGCTTTTTTCTTCCCAATAATTAACAACATCTAAAGCAGTAATGTCTTCTTTTTGAGGGTTTGCTTTCATGGTCATAAGCAAAGGTTCATTTTTCATAAAAGAAAAGCCTCTGCCTGAATTTTCTAATTGATCTGAACTTAAGCCTAAATCAAAAATTATTCCATCTATCCCTTTTGTTAAATTATCTATTAAATCTAAATCTCTAAAATTTAAATTAAAAAAAGAAATAAGACAATTTAAATCTTTAAATTTATTTTTTGTTTTAGAAAAAACATCATTATCTTGATCTAAAGCAATTATTTTAATGTGGGGATATTTTTTACAAATTTCTAAACTGTGTCCCCCGCCACCAAAAGTACCATCTAAAATAATTTCTTTTTCTGATGATAAATTTAAACCCTCTATTGTTTCTTTTAAAAGAACTGTCCTATGAATACTTTCTTTGTTCTGAATCATTCTGTTTTTAACCATTGGATAATTTTTCAGCTAAGATATCGGCCTCTTTGGATATTTTTTCTTTATATTGCTCCCAAATTTTTTCATTCCAAATTTCAACTCTATCCTCTACTCCTATTAAAGCAACTCGAGCTTCGGGCTTTATTATTGTTTTTAAAAAATCTGGAATTAAAATCCGGCCAATTGAATCAACTTCAACATCAACTGCTCGTCCAAACATAAATCGATTAAAACTTCTTTTATCTGCTTTTAGAAAAGATAAATCAGAACTTGAATCAGAAAGTCTTTTAGAAATTTTAACCCATTCTTTTAAGGTGAAAATAAACAAACAATTATCTAATCCTGGAGTTAAGATAATTTTTTTACCCATTTCTTTTCTAAATTTAACAGGCAAAGAAACTCTATTTTTTGAATCTATGGTATGTATGTATTCTCCAATAAGCATAAAATTATTTTTTTATTTCCCACTTTTTCCCACTTAGTATACATTATAATTTATATACTAATAATATCCAAATAAATATATGTGGATAACTTATCTTTTTTTCTATTGCTTTTTCTTTTATTTGTTGTATTGTATAAATGAATTAAAAACCTTGAAAATATGAACCCAGTAGAAATAATAAAACAGGAAAATTTATTATTTCCTGTTGAGTTTCCTGAAAAAAATTGGCAAAGACCAGAAAACTGGGACTTTACTGAATTAGAACAATTAATAACAAAAAAACCCAAAAAAAGGAGGAAAAAAAATGGAAAAAATTATTTTAATGATTACAACGGCAAAACTACCCAATGAGGTTTGGGTACTGGGAGCTGTTATCCTAATTCTGATAGTCTCTTTTTTGTCTATGAGAAAAAAAGGGGATAAAGAAGAAGAAAAAAAAGACCCTGGGTACTGGACCCAGGAAAATTTAGAAAAATATTATCAAAAAAAAGAGCTCGAGATAAAAATAAGAGCTTGGAAAAGAATTTTAAGATAATTTTTTTTCTTTTAAAAACTTATTAAGCTCGCAAATATTTTATATTAGCGGGCTTTTTTATTTTTTTATTCTTCTTCTCTTTTTGGTCGCATAAGTGGAAAAAGTTGAGTTTCACGAAGTGTTTTATTCATAAGTATTGCAAAGAATCTTTCTGTCCCAAGCCCAAAACCAAAAGCTGGTGGCATACCATGTTCTAGCATTTCAACAAATTCCCAATCAGGCATCATTGCTTCTTCATCTCCGGCTTCTGTTAACTTTTTCTGCATTTCAAATCTATTGCTCTGATCAATCGGATCGTTTAATTCAGAAAAACCATTAGTCATTTCTGCTCCAGATAAAATCAACTGTACTCTTTCTGTTAATAATG
>CAZIWS010000029.1:0-7575 GCA_964543175.1 uncultured Candidatus Saccharibacteria bacterium | reverse complement strand
ACCAATTATACCAGAATTAGATTCCGAGGTTCCAGCATCTATTAAAATTGCTCCTTGTTTAATTTTTAAACCATTAATATAATTACCATTTCCAATACCAGAAATTATAATATCAGCTTCTTTGATTTTTTCTTCTTTTAAAATACTAGCACTATCAAGACAAGAAACATTTAAATTTCTTTTTTTTAATAAAGAAAAAGTTGGCTTACCAACCAAATCTCCTTGACCTAAAACAAGAATATTTTTTAAACTTAAATCTATTTTTAAAGAATCCAATAAATACAAACAAGCTAAAGCGGTCGGAAAACCTAATACCCAATTCCCCTGATAAAAATTAGCACTAGCAATACTACCTAAACAATCAACGTCTATTTCCGGCTTAACAGCATCTAGTATTTTTTGTTTATCTAAATGGTCAGGTAAAGGAAGTTGAATAATTAAACCACAAATATTTTTTAAATTATTAATTTTTTGTATTTCAGAAATAACTTCTTGGGTGCTTAAAGTATCTGCTAAAAAAAGATCTTTAAATTTAATTCCCAAAAGTTGAGCATTATTTTTTTTCATTAAAACATACTGAGCGGAAACAGGACTATCTCCTATTAAAATATCACAAAAAACAGGCGTAAAAGATAATTTTTTTATATCTTCTTTTATTTCTTTAAAAAGTTCTTCTTTAATTTTTTTACCATCAATAATTTTTGTTTTCATTTTTTACATTCCTAAAAATTCATTTTTAATATCATCTCTATGGGCAGATCGAGCATATTTTCGCATACCCATTAATATACCTAAACCTGCAAATTCAGTAATTAAATGAGACCCTCCATAACTCATAAAAGGAAGGGTAATTCCAGTAACGGGCATAATTCCTAAATTCATTCCAACATTAATCAAAAAATGACTCATAAATAATATCGCCAAGCCCATAGCAAAAAGAGTTTCAAAATTAGAAGAACCAATGGAAGCAAAATATAAAATTCGCCAAAAGACTAAACAAAAAAGAAGAAAAATCAATAAAACACCTACAAAGCCCCATTCTTCAGCAAAAGCAGCAAAAACAAAGTCTGTTTGGTATTCAGGTAAAAAATTCAAACGAGACTGTGTTCCAAATCCTAAACCTTTGCCAGTTATTTGTCCAGAACCAATTGCAATAGTGGATTGAAAAACATTATAACCTGAACCTAAAATATCATGCATTGGATTAATAAAATTAACAATTCGAGCTTTTTGATAAGGAGCAAAAACAAAAACCCAAAATGCTCCAAAAATTAAAATTCCGGTAAGTAATAAAATTAAAAGATGTTTTTTAGAAATTCCTGAAACTAAAGTCATGCCCAACCAAATTAAAAAAATAATAATAGCAGAGCCAAAATCAGGTTGTAGTAAAACCAAAACAAAAGGAATAAAAGCATAAAGGCCTGAAATAAAAATATGTTTTATATTTTTAATTTCAACATGGCGCCGAGAAAAATATTTAGCTAAAAGTAAAATTAAAACTAATTTCATTAAATCAACAGGTTGAAAAGAAAAAGAACCGAAGTCAAACCAGCTTTTAGCTCCCTTAGCAACTGTTCCTAATAAAAATAAGGCCATTAAAATCCCACAAAAAAATAAAAACAAAAAAACTAAAACATCAGTTCTTTTTAAAAAACGAAAATCCATTGAAGATAAAATAAAAAAAAGAACAAAAGATAGAAAAACCCAAATAATTTGTTTATTAAAAAAATTATCACTTCCCTCAAGAGGAGAAAATGATTTCATAATTGATAAACCTGCTAAAATAATTGGAACAATAAAAAAAACCAATAAATAATCAACATTGTTTGATATTTTATTTATAAATTTTTTAGCTGATGAAATAAACATAATAATTTAATATAATTCCGGCATTTATCTTTTTTATTGTATTTTAACTGAAAAAATATTAAATATTGGAATTATTTCTTTAACCATAACTTCTTCTTTAAAAGGCTGAGACCAGGTAAAAATAAGATTGGAACTTTCTTCGCCACTTAAAACATCTAGATATGTTTTAGAAGCTGAAATAGCATTGCCTTTTTGATTATACAAAATAGTTATAACATTAATATTGGGAATTTTAAATAAAGAATTATTTTTAATAGTAGCTGAAAGTTTAGGTAAGCTATCTTGGTTTTCTAATTTAATATCAGAAATTAATAATTTTAATTGATTTGCTTTTTGTTCTGAAATTTGTAGCCAAGTGGGTATTTGAGTAAATTCAAAACTAGTATAAACTGGCACAGAATTTCCTAAATCAATGGCCGGTTCAAAAATAGCAAATTTACCAGAAGGAGGAATATAAGCTGTTCCCTCTCTTTTACCTATATAAATATTATCCTTATCGGCAAAACGAAAACGGTAGCTAATAGAATTAATAACAGCATTTCTATTATTATTTTCTAAATAAGCGACAGTGTTATAACGCCCCGGCACAACTTCAAAAGTCCTAGCCCATAAAATAGAAATTTCATTTACTTCTAGAGTACAAGCTTTTAAGCAATTTCCCCCACAATCAATTCCAGTTTCCTTTCCATTTTGTTTATTATCAAAACAAGTTGGAGCTCTATTAAGATAAGGGCGAATTAATAAAAACAGCACAAATAAAAAAATAAGTGCCACAATAGAAAGATAAAAAAATTTTCTTTTATTTGCCCAAGTCATATATTATTATTATAACTTAAATTTTATTCAATTGCTTTTAATTGCATAAAAAAAGTAGAGCCTAAATCTTTACCAGGAGATTCAGCCCAAACTTTTCCTTTATGAGCTTCAATAATTTCTTTAGCTAAATAAAGACCCAAACCACTTCCTGAAGTATTCATTTTACCACCATTACCTCTTGAGAATTTAACAAAAAGACTATCAATAACTTCAGGAGTAATTCCCATACCAGTATCCTCAACAGAAAAAATTATATTATTTTCTGAATCTTTAAATAATTTACTAATAATTTTTCCTTTTTTAGTATATTTAATAGCATTGTCAATAAAATTTAAAACAACTTGTCTAATTTTTTCCATATCACCATTTACTTGGTAATTTGTATTTTTATCATTTTCAAAAGAAAATTCAATATTTTTCTGAGTAGCAGTTACACTGAAATCTTTAACAATATTTGAAACAACCTTACTTAAGTCAAAAGGTTTCATGGCATATTGCATGCCTCCTTGCTCTATTTTAGCAACATTTAACAAATCTTCCACAACTAAGGTTAAATGTTTACTGGATTGATAAACCCGATCAAGTGCATCTTTTTGTTTTTTACTTACCTTACCAAAATCTCCTTCAGCCAACATAGAAGCATAACCTTGAATTGAAGTAAGTGGACTTCTTAATTGATGAGAAGCAAGTGACAAAAATTCTGTTTTTAATTTATCTAAAGATTGTAATTTATCATTTGAAAATTCTAATTTCAAATTAGCTTCCTCTAGCCTATTTTTTGAATCTTTTAACAACTCAGAAAGTTTTTCAATGTGTAATCTTTGTTGAGTTTCTTTTCTTAAATTTCTAAATAAAATTAATCCCAAACTAGCAGTAATTAAAACAGTTAAAATAGTTAATAATTGATCAGTGGAACCTTCAACGAAAAAGAACTGCCCAGCTGCTAAAATCATAAGACCAATAACTAAATAATGAGTTCCAAGTACCTTAACATTAAAAATATCTAATTCAAAAATAGCGTAAATAATAGCTAAAACAAAAAGAGGTAAAAGAAATAAACTATATAAATTTAATTCATAATTTCCAGTGGTAGCTGCAATATATTCAGTAATTCCAAATATAGCTAAAAATAAAAACATGGAACCAATAACAATTAAATTAGTTTTTTTTATTTTCCAAGCTTCTTTTTTAATAAAAGGAATAACTATATAAATAAGCATTATTAATAAAATAATGGCTTCATATACTAATTTATAAATATCTAAAAAAGTATTATTCCCAGCTTCACACCAAAAATGATAAAACCCGGTAACAGACTTCCCCATTAAAGTTAAAACAAAAGGAATTAATGTAGAAATAAATAAAAGAATCTTTTGCAAAAAAGAAATATCTTTTTTGTTTACGAATACAAAAATAAAATACAAACCAAGAGTATAAAATATTATTTCTACATATAAAAGCGGCGCCCAGAGAGAGTAAACTAAATAATAATTATTAGAAGTCCAAATAATAAAATCACCAATTAACCAAATAGAAATAGCAAAAACAAAAACAAAAAAAATTTTTGAAAATAAACTAAACTTAGATTTAAAAAAAATAAAAAAACCTAACAACAAAGACAAAACAACTGGAATTAAATGAGAATATCCTGCAAATACTCTTAATTCATTGGTTGTTGCAAAACATGTATTTAATACTAAATTAAAATCAATCATAATTAAATTTTAGGAATTAAAGTTTTAACCTTAGAGTGGTACGAAATCCAATGGACATCGTTTTCCATATCCAATGATCCAATTGGAACTATTAGTGGCTTTACTCCTGTTAAATTTATAATTTTTTCAATAGCTGGTAATGTAATGTTTTTTGTAAAATCTCCTTCTTTATCATTTGTAGTTAAAAAATTTTCAAACAAAATGCCATGACAAACAAAAAGTAAAAAAAAATTTACATAATATTTTTCTGCCTTTTCTCCATTATTATGAAACCATAAAGAAGAATCATAAAAAATAAAATCTTTAAGATTAAACCCTTCGTTTGTAAATAAATTCCTATGAAAGTCAATTAAAGATTCCCCCCATAATACATTAACATCTTTTAATTTTTTTCCATTAAATTTATTAAAATCAACAACAGTTATTTTTTCAACAGGAAAAATATCTTCTTTATTAACTTTTTTACCAATACGAAGCTGTCCTAAGGAATGTTTAAATTCATTATTAGAAGTAAATTTATCATCAAAATACTCCCAAAAAATAGGCACTAAATTATTTTCTTTAGTTATCTTGACAAAATGCTTGCAATCATTATTAGGCGTAGCTATTTGCCTAAATTGGACTCCACATTTTTTATTTCTCAAAACCTCTGGAATATCACCATTTAAAAGTTTTTCTATTTTTGCCATTAAAACTGGATCTTTTTGTCTTTCTTCTAAGAGGCGCAGAGCTTCAGAAAGTGGAGTATAAACAGTCTCATTAAAGAGCTTTCGGTCAGACATTATTTTATCGTAATCCCATTTTAAATTCTTACTATTCATAATTTTATATTAATATACTTTTAACCAAGGACTGTACTTACTTAAATTACTTAATTAATTAACTTCCATTTCTGGAGAAATACAACTTTCTCCAAATTCTTCATCTTCAGCACATTCTATTTGAATACATTCTATTTCTTTTTTTTCACAAACATCTTTACAGTCTTCATTTTCACAATATTTAAAATCATATGCTTTTAAAACATATCTTTTAAACTCTGAAAGACCATTAGGTGGGCAATTTGCTGGATCAGTGCAATCACGAGAAATACATTCTTCAATTGTAGGATCACAAGATACTTCTACAATAAAATCATAATCTTTTTTAAGATAAAAAAAATAAAAAGAAGTTAAAAATGACAATAAAATACAACTAAAAATAACATACAAAAAAACATTATTACTGTGAGTATCTTTTTTAAAAGCTATTTTTTCTTCTTCAACTTTTTCTTCACTCATAAAAATATTATATCACAAAAACAAAGATATCTAAATATCAAGGACTCCCCTTGATAAAATAGATTTTTTATTGCTTCCATGTTTTAATATATTCCTCAAGATTGGGCATTTCTTTGTCCCCAAACAATATACTGGTTTTTGGTTCTATCCCCTTTTTAAGGCAAAGTTCCACATACACATCATCACAACTTGCTCCATATTGAACAAAATTATTCATACCAAGTAATTTTTCATATTCTAAAACTTTTTTTTCCTCACCCTCAATCTCAGCTATATACCCAAAGGGAAATTCATCAACTAAATATCAAGGACTCCCCTTGATAAAATATTGAATTTAAAAAATACCAAGCCATCTCTTAAAAGATGGCTTTTATTTTTTGCCGAAAACGAGATTATCAGGGTTTAAACCAGCATGACGTATAACCTCTGTTGCAGTTTTGTTTGTAGTATAAGTAATATCAAAACCAATTTTTTTAAGAAATTCTATGGCATGTTTTTTATTTGAAGCTTCTATCTCTATATAGGGTTGCATTTTGGGATACTGATCAATTATAAATATCAAGGACTCCCCTTGATAAAGGGTTTACATAAATAAAATAATACTTCCAATTATCATTATTCCAATGGCGGTAATTTTAGGAAATAAAACATATTTATCTAAATTTTCTTTAGCAATATGAGGAAAAAATTTAGTTCCAATAATTCCTAAAAACAAAACAAAAGCAGGCTGGAAACTTCCTACTAAATAAACCATAGTAACTGGAGCCAAAAGAAGAGCAAAATTTGTTAAAAGATTTCCCGAAACAGTCATTAATTCACTGGCAATATTAACTAAAAAAATAGTCCGTCCTCCTTTTTTATTCATATGCATAAATTGAGAACGATATTCTGGCAGAGACATAAAAATAACTATTCCCGCTATTCCCAAGCCAAGATATTCCCAAAAAGAAGAAATCCAAAAATTACCATCAATGGTTACAAATTTAAAAATAATTCCTGTAAGAGCAACTAAAAAACAAGCTAAAATTAAATATAATATTGTTTTACCTTTAATATTTTTTCCTGAAGATGAAAAATTTAAAGAAACAATAAAAACACCTACCATAATAATAAATGAACCGATAATTTGTTGAAAAGAAAGAGTTTCTCCTAGAAAAATATAACCTAAAATAAAACCAAAAACCGGAACAGTCAGAAACCAAGGAACAACCGAAGAAACATCTTCAGTTTCAAGAGTAAATAAATATAAAATAATCCAAACAACTGTTAAAACCCCAGTAATCATTAATAAAACTTTATCCCAAAAAGAAATACTAAAAATATTTGGAGTAAAAATTAAAATAAAAAAAGCAATAAAAATACCAATTAAACTAGAAAAAAGAACCAACCCACCGGAACTACGTTCTTTTTCTTTTTGAGAAAATTTAGAAACTAAATATTTATCAAAAATATTTACTAAAGCCCAAAGAATTGGACCAATTAATGCAATAAAAAACCAAGACATAAAAAAATTATAACACAAAAAAACCAAAAACATTAAAGTTTTTAGTGAATTTAAAAGAAAAAGATTTAGAGTACTTTGTCTTGGCGACAACCTACTTTCCCCATGAAAGAGTATCATCGGCTCAGTAGAGCTTAACTTCTTTGTTCGGAATGTGAAAAGGTGTTTCCCCTACGATAAATCACCAAGACAAAAAACCCAAATCTTTTTTAAAATTTATTTTTTACAATTATGATTTCCAAATTTCTTAACAGGAATCGAAACATTAGTACTTCTCAGCTTAACGCATTACTGCGCTTCCACTTAAAGCCTATCAACGTGATCATCTCTCACGGTTCTAAACGATTCCTAATCTTGAAGCTGGCTTCCCTCTTAGATGCTTTCAGAGGTTATC
>CAZIWS010000028.1:0-7622 GCA_964543175.1 uncultured Candidatus Saccharibacteria bacterium | reverse complement strand
CTTTCTATTATTATTCTAAAAAATCATCCCCTAATCCCTTTTTTCAATTTAGGGAAATAATTAGTTGTTTAAAAAAATTCAAAATAAAAATTTAATTACCGAAGGTCATGAAGTTTGAGCTTTCGTATTTTTTAAGACATTTATTGAATATTTTATTGTATAGCTTGATTAAGTTCGTTTTTTAGATCTTCTAGGCTTTTTCGTATTTCTTCATTATTTGGGCGAGAATCTATATATAGTAAAGAGAGTCGTTTCTAGGTTGCTAAAATTAATTATTCTGTTATGTGGCAACGATAATTACCTGTTTCTTGTTTAGTTAAATTTTTTAAATCAAAAATAACTTGTGCTCTTATTACAATTGGATTACCAATTTTTAAATATTGCTCAAAATTTGAACAATTGTCCTTAGTAGCTATTTTGTTTGTTGAAGTCCAATAACTTATAGAGTTATTATTAATAACTGGTTGTTCTACCAATAAATAACTATCGCTTAAAATTTTCTGACGGTTATTTAAATTAAAAACTGTAATTCCACGGATGCTAGCACTTGTGCCACTATCAAGTATTAAAAAATCGTCTTGCAAAGATAAAAAATAATAAGACTCTCCATTGTCTTTAATTTCAAAATCCGTACTATGTACTTGATAAATGCAGGAAATATTAGGATTAGAATCTTTGTATTTAATTAAAATATCTGACCCTGGTCCAGTTTTTAATAATTTTGAAACAATGAAATATTTAGAATTTTGATAACAAGTTATGTCTGGAGAATCAGAAAAGGTAGAAATTTCTTTTAAATCAGGAATAGAATTTATACTGGAAATATTTTTAGATAAATCTAAATTAGAATCATCTTTGTTTATTTTAATAGATTGTGGTTCTAAAAGAAAAATATAACCCAATAAAACAATAATAATGGCCAAAAAAATCGCAATAAAAATAGTAGATTTAGTTTTCATAAATTAAAAAAATTATAATATTATATCATAAAAAAACAATATAAATCGTCTTTATTTAAATAAATCATCTTTTTATTATATCAAAAATAAAAGACAAATTAGTTTATTTATTATATTACTTCAGTTCCTCCCCATTCAATTACTACAAAACCATCGCGGGTAAAGGTTTCAAATTCCTGTGGTTTTATATTAATTTCTTTTTCAAGTGCTTTAAAGACCATAAAAACTCTTAAGACTGAATCTGGTTTGGGATTAATATTGAGCGGAGCAGTATCAAGATATTCATCTCCAGCAAAATGAATTAAATTATATTTATTATTCATCATTTTTGGATACCAAAAAACAATAAATTCATTATATTCCTTTGGACTAAGTCCTATTTGCGGTAAAATATTTTGTAAAAATTCTATAGTATCTTCACCCTTAACAACAAAACCAGTTGAAAGATCATAATTTACTTTTTTGCTTGGTATCCCCTCCCAAAATAAATAACTATACTCTTTTCCATCCATATCTATAATTTTTCCATCAGGAGATGCATTCACTGTCCAACCTTTTTCTAAAATATTATATTTAGGATAGTCAGCAATAATTTCTCCTTGATAATCTAATTCAACTTTCACTTTTTGGTTTGTAGTAGGATAAAGATAAATTACAGGCTTATAAACCACCATTCCACTACTTCTATCTAAAGAAGGAAATACATCGTAAAATTTCTGCAAAACAAAAGGCTGAAAAATTGGCTTGCGTGGACCACAAGGCATAGGTATGTCTGGGTTACATAAGTTTTTATAATCAAAATTTTGAATATCAATTTTATATTTAGATTTAGCAGAAACATATTCTAAATAATTTTTAGCTTCAACTCCAATAAAACCGATTCCAACAACACACAAAAAAATGATAAAGATTTTTTTAAAAAGACTTTTCTTGGGCTTTAAGCTCTGATTTTTTAAATTTTTATTGGAAGAATCATAAGGAGGAATCGGAACATTAGAAGATGAATTTACACCTACTACCCCAAATCCCTCTTCAATGTCAGTTTGAGTCCAGCCATTGTTTAAAAGGTCTTGAGTTATTTTTTCTCTGTCTAAGCCTAATTCAGTTTGTTTTTTTATAAAATCTAAAAGTGATTGATTAATCATATTGATGTAATATTAAAATAATAATTAATTAAATTATATCATAACAAAAAAATAGAAGTAATTTAGTTAATAAAAAAATTATAGTTAAATAAAAATAGCTTGCTGGTTTTAATCAGCAAGCTAAAAAGTTTTTACATTTTTATACAATTATTTTTTTTTATTTTCTTCTTGAAATTTTTTAAAATCAAGTAAAATCTTTTTTCTGTTAACTGTCATTAAAATAATTAAAAAAGAAATTAAAAATAAGATAGACTTTGAAAAAATAATTATAAAAATAGCAATAATATATAAAATACAAAGAACTACTGTGGGCATTTCATTTTGTTCTAATTCTAACCTACTTTTAGGTCTAGTGAAAAAAAAGAAAAAACACCCAAAAATAAAAAATGCCCAAGCAACAATTAAAAGATAATTTAATTTACTAACAAATTTTTCTTTTGTTGTTTGGATAACATCAACTTGCTTAGTAAAATCACTATAAATAAATTGTGTAGTTTCATAAATTATATTTTTTTCATTACAAAACCCTAAGTAGCGCCAAGGTCTTTTAATTTCTTTTCTTTTTTTAAAAGTCACAGGAATCTTTTTGTCTGGGTTTAGATAGGCTTGTTTTATTTCAAACATTTTTTTTAAAACCCCAGAAGGCACAAAAATGGTGTCATAAATGGAATCAACTTGAATTAATACATCAGGATAATGAAGGATTTTCCTTTCTTTTTTAAAAACAGAATCCCTAACAAGAATACTGTCCCTAGTTTGATATATAATTACTTTAGAAAAATTATTAGGCAATTTTTCTGCAAGAACTCTTGTATTTAAAAAGAAATCTTTTTTTTGAGAGATAGTTGGGGAAATAAAAACACCCATCAAAATAATGGTTAAAAAAATAATTTTTTTCATAATATTGATTTTTGGTTAATAACTAATTTAGTTTTTTAAAATTCCCACCAGAACCTTAAAAAACTAAACTAGTATCCCCAAAAAAATGTCAAAAAACATGGGTCTTTACCCATAAGCTACCACGGCTTAAAAAAGAAGTCAAAAAAAAATTACCTTTAATAAAAACTCTTTTTGCTAAGATTTTATTTTTTAGTTTTAAAAAATTTCCCTTGGATTAATTTAATTTTAGGCAAAAGGCCTTTTTGAATAAATAAAGATAAATTTTCATAAAGCTCCTGTTGATCATGGCCTAAATAAACAATATGGGGTTTAATTTTCTTTAAAACAAGATAGCTTTCTAATTTAGAGTCTCCTAAAAAAACCTTATCAACGTGGCTTATGTTGTTTAATGCTTTTATTCTTTCTTTTTGATTATATTTAGGAATTTTATTTTTTAATTTTTGAACTATTTTGTCTTTAGCTACTATGACAAATAAATTAGTGCCTGCTTTTTTGGCTTTTTGAATTAAAAATAAATGCCCAGCATGAAGACCATCAAAGACTCCAAAAATTACTACTTTCTTATTTTTCATAAGAAAAGTATAACAAGTTAAAAAATAAAGTCTAAGTAAGCTCAATATTAGGTATCGCCTCTGTATATAATATTTTTAAATAAAACAAAAAGCCCAAAATAAAAAGCCAAACTTTTGTTCGGCTTTTTAATCTAGGTAAAGATTTTATTTCTTTTCCCAGATAATTTTTTTTGGATAAAATTCATCAGCAATAAAAGAAGAACGTCTGGTCAACTTGACCACTTCTCCTTTCACCACCACAACGTCAATATAATCTTTAGGAGTATTTGATACCAGATAGTGAGACAATACCAAATCTGACACACTGGGGTCATTTTTGGCGTTTTCTTCTGTTACGTTTTCGCGAAAAAATTTATTTCCTTTCGCGTTAACTTCATAAGTTTTCCCTTTGTATTGTATTCCGAAAGAAAAACTTACTCTGATACCAGTTCCCCCGTCATACTTTGGGTACGGAATAAATTCCATTAACAATGCTGTTGCTCCAATTTTTTCGGGAGAGAAAACAAGGGAATCATTTTTTAATTCTTTTTCTTTTTCCTTTACTCTTTTACCGCTCTTACTTTCGCAAGAAGAGAAAGAAAATAAAACAACGGCAGTAAAAATAACTGCCAACGAGGTTAAAATAAATTTTTTCATTTTTTCTTTTTTTTAATGAACAAAAAAAATGCCTACTCTTTTATCTAGCTGTTTTCGGCTTTACCAGCTTTGGTGTTTCTACATTTAGTACTAACATAAATTTTCATAAAAGTCAATATCTTGTAATGGTTCATCATCTTGAAATCACGCAGGGTAATTTATTAAAACTAACTTAAAAGATATCTTAAAAACTTTAAATAAAAATCCCCAATTGCTTGGGAAAAACGACGGGGTTCTTTAATTTTATCGCAAAAAATATTGTAATAGTAGAAATTAAAATTAAAACCATTGCCTAACTTAAATCAGTTGGAAAATTCTGGTTAATCAAGAGCATTGGAAGTTTAATTTCTACTAATTTAAACTCTGTGTTTAATAATAAGAATAATCCCATTAAAATACAAAAAATAAACAAAAAGGGGGCTTGCTTCCATAATATTTTAAGTTTTAAATTAAAAAAATAGTATTTAATTTTAAAATACATAAATTAAAAAAGAAGTAAAAAAAATAAATTATTATTTTAACAAAAATCTTAAAGTAGAAACTAAACGAATTTTTTTATACTCAGGAGATCCTGGATCTTTGTCTTCAATTTCAAAAACACCTTGATTTCCTCTAGTAACTTTACCCACCAAAGAACCTGAATTAAAAGCAAATTGAGAAGCGGTATTACGAGCATTATTAATTGCTTCAGCTAACATTTCTGGTTTTATGCTATTAAGATCAGAAAATCTAAATGAAATATGATTTTGATTTAAAACAACTCCCTTCTTAACTAATAACAAAGTTTCATTAGAAACTGATTTAGCTAAATCAACTTTTTGGGTATAAACAGAAACTTGATTATTGGAATTATATCTAAAAGAAGCATCTTTATAGGTATCTTGGTATATATTTACAGGTGCAACATTTATCTCACTTTCCTCAAAACCTTTTTCTTTTAAGAAAGACCTAATTACTAAAATATTTTTTTCTATTTCAGAATATAAAGAATCAATGTCATTGGATTTAACTTCAAAGCTCATAGCCCAAATTGCAGTATCTGCTTTAACTATTTTTTCTGACAATCCTTTTACTTCTACATAAGAACCTTGTTTTGAAAAAGAATAAGAAGAAAAAAACAAAGCTATACCAGACAATAAGGCAAAAATAATAATTGAAATACTAATAAAAATAAATTTATTGTTTTTTATATTTTCCATAACTACATTATATCATTAATAAATAAAAAAAGGCTGAAAAAAGTCAGCCTTTAAAAAATCTTTTTGTTATTAGATAATTATTAATTTAATAAAGATCTAAAACGATTTGGGTTTCAGGACACCAAATTAGTTTTTGATAATTCTTTTTCCAAATTTGGGCTTTCCCATGAAAGCCCACAAAACTCCAACCATTTTGATGTAAGTCGCAGTCATTAATTATGGTTCCAATTTCCATTTTAAATAATTTTTAAATTAATATAAGAACTACTAGTTAAACAGCTTAACATGTTTAACAAAATTGTCAAACATAAAAAACCTTTAAATCTTAATACCTCATAAAAACTCCCTTTGTGAAAATATATTTATATAATAAATATTTATATATTAAAACAAAGAATATAATTAACTCTTACTAGAAACCAAATTAATATATTTATTTTTTATGTCTCCAAATCTTTTTACCCAGGCTGAATCTGGTTTAAAAATATTCAATCTTGGTTCTATATATTGTAAAAAATTATAAATTTGAGAAATTAAAGTCTGACTAATTGTTGGGTCGGTTAATTTATTAAAATACTTAGAAGTAAAATCAGAATAATTTAACCCATTAATTATTGGTTTTCTTAAATCAATCATTAATTCTTTTAACTCATTTTCCTTACCTTGTAGAATTTGTTGATCTAGCCTAGAAGCATTTAAGGTAATAAACATACCGAAGTCATTTATTAAATCTTGATATTTATCTTTTTTAATTTCTATTGGATTGGTATTATTTTTTGGTGGTTGATCAAATTTCATGATTTTATTTTACCACATTTCCCCCACTATGAGTATTTCTCCAGTTACTACATTTTGTATCATTTTGGGTGCACCCATACGGGCACACTCCAAAAATATAGTCACCCTCAACTCCTTATTTTTGGGTCGGTGTCCAAACACTATTATACCTATTTTAGAAGATAGAGATTATATAGATAGTTTGTATAAAAAATATTTATATATTAAAACTATACACAACGGCTGATTTTGTTTATTGATTAGAAAAAACATACATCATTATTCATAAACAACTAAGATGCTATTAGAGTAATACATAATACGATGCTCCAAACTTAGGATAATATTAAACAAAAATACTAAATTCTAATTACTAGAAGATTTATCAATTAACCACTTGTAAATTATCAAAGCAAATGCATTTACTTGGCTACCAGAAACATAGGGTGGCCTTTGGTTAGGATGTTGTTTTAACCATCGTAATGCTATGTGTAAATCTAAATATGCCTCTCCGCCAAATTTAGTTTTTTTTAATTCTTCAATTTTATCTTCTATATTCATATAAAATTAAATATAATTGCTTAATTAATCAATAAATCAATTAAAATTATTAAAATAATAGCTTTATTATAACTATTAAGCTATTTTCTATGCTTATTTTTTTTCATTAACTTACCCAAAGACCAAATTATAAAATCTAACACTTTAATATTAGAAATTTCATTATTTTTTAAAGAAAATTTTTGTTTAAATTTTTTAATTAATTGTTCAATTTTTTTATCTTTAAGTAATTCTTGATATAAATCTTTAATTTCTTTATATATTTTTAAACAAGATTTAATTTTTTGTTTTTTGGTTTTACCTTTTACTTTTTTGTTTAAAATATAAGCAATTTCACTATCATAAATGGGATTATTATTATCTATGGTGTGTAATAATTTAGTACTAAAACTAAAATGAATAGCTCTTAAGTTTCTTTCGGTCTTTATTTTATATAATTCTTCTAAAATATTACTTAAATTACTTTCTTTTTTAAATAATAATTCAAAATATTTAATTTTTAGGTTATCTCCTAACCCAGCTTGGTCTAATCGATAATAAGACTTAAAAACAAACTGAAAAAGATAATTTTTATTAATATTACCTTTTTTATATTCATTTTTTAAGCTTAAATAAACATCAATACTTTCCTGTTTTATGTTTTCTAAAATCTTATCTTGTTTTCTTAAAATTAAATTTTTTATACTTTCAATCATAATTGTTTTATTATATCAATATATCAATTTTTCTATCATTACTCACTAAAGCTTTATTATAACAGTTAAGCTTTCAATAATTCTTTCTTGTTTTTATTATATAACATTAAAACAATTTATAACTTAAACCTCCTTTTTATCTTTAAAGCAGCACTTTGAGCAGACAAATTTGTATTAT
>CAZIWS010000027.1:0-7719 GCA_964543175.1 uncultured Candidatus Saccharibacteria bacterium | reverse complement strand
TTGCATGCCTTATCCACGCCGCCAGCGTTCATCCTGAGCTAGGATCAAACTCTAACTAAAAAGTTGTTAGAACGAAACAAAACAAAAAACAGCATTTCACTAAAACTTAAATATCTTATGATATTAAAATTATAAAGAAATAATTTTTGTTTTTATTTTTATTAGAGTTTAACCTCTAGCTCTTTGAAATTATATTTTTAAATATTATGAGACTTGCTCCTCCACCTAAGATGGAGGTTCTCAAATTAACCCGCACACTTACTTTGATATCGTGCTTCTCAGTTGACGTAGTCAATAGCAAAGTAAGTGTGCGGGTGAAATTCATTTTATTGTCAAAATAACTGTGAAATAAAAACGCCTTATCTAAACTACATAGATCAGACGCTAAAAAGAGTATATATTAATAAAAATTCATTGTCAAGAAAAAAAATAACCTTTTTAAAATAAAATTTTAGTCCTTTTAAAGTAAGATTAAAATCAAAAAATATTACTTTTCTATAATGTTATATCTATCTAAAATTGCTTCAAAGATAAGAGGGGCAACAATTGTTGCATCAGACTCAATAACAAACATTGGAGTTTCTTTAGTTAATTTATCCCAAGTTATTTTTTCATTTGGAGTTGCTCCAGAATAAGAACCGTAAGAAGTTGTTGAATCAGAAATCTGACAAAAATACCCCCAAGGTCGAACTTCTTTTTTTAAATCATATTTTATTGAGGGCACCACGCAAATTGGAAAATCTCCAGAAATTCCTCCGCCAATTTGAAAAAATCCTAAACCTGGTCCATCTTTGGCAAGTTCTTGATACCAATCATAAAGTTGAGTCATGTATTCTACTCCAGTTTTAACAATAGTCGGACTAATTTCTCCTGCTTTGCAATATCCTGCAAAAATATTTCCAAGAGTAGAATCTTCCCAACCTGGGACTACGATAGGTAAATTCTTTTTGGCCGCTTCAAGAAGCCAACAGTATTCTGGATTTCCTTCATATTTATTTTTTAATTCATCAGATAATAAAATTTTATAAAAATATTCATGAGGAAAATATCTTTCACCTTTTTGCTGAGCTTCTTTCCAATATTTTAAAATAATAGGCTCAACAACACGAAAAGCTTCTTCTTCTGGAATAGAAGTATCAGTAACTCTTCTTTCTCCTCTATTTAAAATATCTTCATCGTCTTGTTTTGTAAAATATCTATAATCAGGATAATCTTTATAACTATTGTGGGCCACTAATCGAAAAACAGATTCTTCTAAGTTGGCCCCAGTACAAGAAATGGCATGAATTTTTTCATTTTTAATCATAGGGGCTAAGGTAATTCCCATTTGAGCTGAAGACATAGCTCCTCCCATTGCTAAAAACATCTTTCCGCCATCATCTAAGTGCTTTTTAAAAGCAATAGTGGCATCTTTCATTTGACGAGAATTAAAATTAAAAAATAATTTTTGAAACAAATTTAACATTGATATTTCTTTCATATTTTATATTATATCTAATAATCTTAAAAAAGGAAAGAAAAAATAATTGCTTTTCTTGTGTAATTATGCAATAATGTCTTCATGCAAATTATAGTAACAATACTGCCTTATGCGCAAATAATTCTTTCAGTAATTTTAGTTATTGCAATATTACTACAACAATCTGGGGCTGGTTTAGGTGGTGCCCTAGGAGGAAGTGATAGTGGTTCATTTCACCATACCCGTCGTGGAGTTGAAAAATTTCTTTTTTACCTATCAATTGTTTGTGGAATTCTTTTTGCTTTATCAGCTTTTTTAGCTATAATAATAAAAGCTAAAGGCTAATAATTAAGACATTCTTCAATTCTTTCTTTATATGGAGAAACTAAAAAATATTTTAAGTAATTTTAATTTACCTAAAAAATCTGAAATAAAATCAGCGCTTTTTTTGTTTTCAAAAAAAGAATGGTATGTTTTTACAAGTCTTTTAATAATTTTATTAATAACCACCTTAATAATTCTCCAAAATATAAATAAAACATTTTTAGTCCAAGTTCCTATTTCAGGTGGTAAAATTTCTGAAGGAATTATTGGAACTCCCCGTTTTGTTAACCCAATTTTGGCTCTTTCAGATGCTGATAAAGATTTAGTTTCTTTAATTTATTCAGGCTTAATGAGAAAAAACAGCGATGGCACATTAATTCCTGATTTAGCTCAAAGTTATGAGGTATCAGATGATGGACTTAATTATACTTTCACATTAAAAGAAAAATTATTCTTTCATGACGGTAAAACATTAACTGCTGATGATATTGTTTTTACTATTAATAGTGTTAAGGATCCAGTTTTAAAAAGCTCTAAAAAAGGAAACTGGGACGGTGTAGTAGTACAAAAAATAGATGAAAAAACAGTCCAATTTAATTTAAAACAACCCTATACCACATTTCTTAAAAATGCCACCTTGGGAATAATGCCTAAACATGTTTGGGAAAATTCACCCATTGAATTAAATGAAGCGAATACAAATCCAATCGGCTCTGGCCCTTATCAAGTTAAAAAATTAAATAAAGAATCATCAGGTATAATAAATAATTATGAATTAAACTCTTTTAATAAATTTGCATTAGGAAAACCTTATATTAATAAAATAAAATTACAATTTTTTCAAAATGAAAATGATTTAATTTCTTCTTTAGAAAATAATAAAGTAAATCAAATAAGTTCAATTCTTCCTAGTAATGCTCAAATTTTAAAAGAAAAAAAATATAATATTATTTCATCTCCTCTTCCTAGGGTATTTGGTCTCTTCTTTAACATAAATCAAGCTCAAATTTTTACTGACAAAAATGTTATTTCAGCAATTGAACAAATAATAGACAAAGAACAAATAGTAAAAGAAATTTTAAATGGTTACGGAGTTGTAATAAATAATCCTGTTCCCCCTAATATTATGTCTTATCAAAAACTTTCAGCTGAAAAAAACACAAATAAGGAAGAAAAATTAATTAAAGCTCAAAATATTCTAGAAAAAAATGGCTGGAAAATGGTTTTTTAACAAAAAAGGTTACTGAAAAAAATAAAAAAACAAGCACTCAGTATTTAGAATTTACAATATCAACTGGCAATACTCCTGAACTTGCTAAATCAGCTGAATTAATACAAAAAGATTTAGAAGCCCTTGGAATAAAGGTAAGCATAAAAACATTTGAAGTTGGAAACTTAAACCAAAATGTAATTCGACCAAGAAAATATGATGCTTTATTGTTTGGACAAATAATAAACCATGAATCAGATTTATTTGCTTTCTGGCATTCTTCTCAAAGAAAAGACCCCGGTTTAAATATTGCAATGTATACCAATGCTAAGGTAGATAAAATATTAGAAGAAGCATTTGTCACCATTGATGAAAAAGCTCGAATAAAAAAATATGCCCAATTTGAAGAAGAAATAAAAAAAGACATGCCAGCTGTTTTTCTTTATAGTCCTAATTTTATTTATTTAATTTCAAAAAATGTAAAAAATTTATCAATAGATAATATCTCATCTCCCTCTGATAGATTTTTAAATATACATTCTTGGTATATTAAAACCGATAAAGTTTGGAAAATATTTACTAAAAAATAAAAAAAATAAAAAAAATGCAAAAAAAAAATAGACTTTCTTTTAGTTCAATTAGTATTGAACCTAAAAATGAAAATAAAGAAAAAAATATAATTGAAAAGAAAAAAACAAACAAAAGTTCAACCTATCAATATTCTAAATTTGGTAAAAGTTCCAGAAAAAGAAATAATACTTTTACCAAAAGCAATGATAAAAATAAAGAAGATCAAAAAGTTCCCCCTTTAGAAGAAGGACGAATAAGAATAATTCCCCTAGGTGGAGTTGAAGAAATCGGCAAAAACATGACTGCTATTGAAATAGGAGATGATATTATTATCGTTGACGCAGGAATGCATTTTTCTAATGAAGAAACCCCTGGAGTAGATTATGTCATACCTAATACTACTTATTTAGAAGAAAGAAAAGAAAAAATTAAAGGCTTATTTATTACCCATGGTCACTTAGATCATATTGGAGGTGTTCCAATAGTTCTTTCTCGTATTGGTAATCCACCTGTTTATTCTCGAAATATTTCTATTCTTTTGATGAAAAAGAGAGCAGCTGAATTTCCTCATTTAGCTCCTATGAAAACAATAATGGTTGAAAAAAATGAAACAATCACCTGTGGTAAAATGAAAATCAAGCTTTTTGGAGTGACTCATACTATCCCCGACTCAATGGGTATTATCATAGAAACAAATCATGGCTGGATTGTTACTCCGGGAGATTATAAATTAGATCAAATTGATGGTAAGGTAACCGAAGAAGAAGAAAAAGAGTATTCAATTTTTGATAAAGCAAAAGTTTTATTATTAATGACAGACTCCACAAATGTAGAAAATGAAGGCTTTTCTTTGCCTGAAATTAAAGTTCATCAAGGATTAGAAAATTTAATAAAAAAAATAAATAATAGAATAATTATAGCTGCCTTTTCATCTTCCATTACCCGCTTAGTTCATGTAATTAAAACTGCCGAAGCCTTAAATAAAAAAGTGGCCATTGATGGAAGGTCAATGAAAACAAACTTAGATGTAGCCATTGAAGCTAATTTTTTTAAACCTAAAAAAGGAACTATTATACCAATAGAAGAAGTAAATAATTATCCACCTAATAAAATGGTAATTTTAATGACCGGTGCTCAGGGTGAAGAGTTTGCTTCATTAAGTAGAGCAGCTAATAAATCTCATAAAAAATTTAATATAAAAAAGGGAGATACTATAATTTTATCTTCTTCAATTGTTCCTGGAAATGAAAGAGCTGTGCAAAAAATAAAAGACAATTTATCTAGACAAGGTGTTAAAATAATAAGCTTCCGAACACCTGGAGAAGACTTCGTTCATGCCACAGGACACGGAAATAAAGAAGATATAAAATGGTTACATAAAAAAACAAAACCAAAATTTTTTATTCCAATTCATGGAAATCATTTCATGTTAGAACTTCATAAAGAATTAGCAATGGAACTTGGTATGCCTGAAGAAAATATTGTTGTTCCTGATAATGGATCAGTAATTGAAATTACTGCCGATGGACAAAAAATAATTTTAAGAAAAGAAAAAGCACCAGCTGGTTTAATGATGGTGGATGGAATTTCTGTGGGAGATGACCAAGAAGTAGTTATTAGAGATAGAGTTATGCTGGCTCAAGATGGCATGTTTGTAATTATTGCTTTAATTGATCCTCAGACAGGTAAATTAAAAAAATCTCCTGATTTAATTTCTAGAGGTTTTGTTTATTTAAAAGAAAATCAAGAATTATTAAGACAAGTTAGAATAATAATTAAAAAGACAATAGAAGAATCTATAATTAAAACAAATAATCCCGATTTTGATTATTTAAAAAATATTTTAGGAGAAACAATTTCAAAATATCTTTATCAAAAAACAGCCAAAAGGCCATTAATAATACCAGTTATTTTAAGTTTGTAAAAAATGAAACTAGAAACAAAAAAATCTATTAGAGCTTTGTCTGTTTTACTAGGAGTTGTTTTTGGTGCTGGTATGTTTGGTGTTCCCTATGCAATTGCTAAAGCTGGCTGGGTTCTGGGTATAATTTACTTTCTTCTTTTAGGCTTAACAATATCATTAATTCATTTAATGTATGGAGAAGTTAATTTAAGGTCTCAAGAAAATCATCGCTTGCCTGGTTTTGTTTCTAAGTTTATAGGCCCTAAATATGGTAATTTTATTAAATTTGCTAGCACTATTGGTTTATGGGGTTCTTTAATTGCTTATATGATAATTGGTGGTAAATTTCTATTTTTAATTTTATCACCCTTTCTAAGTGGTACAGAAACAATTTATAAATTTATTTTTTGGCTTATCTCTTTTGTAATTATTTACGGTGGAATAAAAATATTATCTAAAATAGAATTAATTTTAACTAGCATTTTAGTGCTTTCACTAATTTTAATAAGCGCCCTAGCCCTAGGTAAAATAAATTTAAACTTAATTCCAATTCAGGTTGAAAATTTCTTTCTACCTTATGGTGTTATAATTTTTTCTATTTTTGGAGCAACTGCTATTCCTGAAACGAAAGAAATTTTATCAGGGCAATTAGATAAAATGAAAAAAATAATTATCTGGGGATCAGTTATAACAATTAGCTTAACAATGTTTTTTGCTTTTGCTACCTTAGGTATCAGCGGAACAGCTGTTCATGAAGATGCTATTTCTAGTTTTCTGCCAGTCTTAGGTCCTTGGGTTTTATATCTGGGATCAATTATTGGTTTTTTGGCAACTTTTACTTCTTTTTTAGTTGTTGGTATTTATTTAAAAAATCAATTTATTTTTGATTTTAAAAAGAAAAAAAATTCTGCTATTTTTTGGGCAATTGGTGCTCCTTTAATAATTTTAATGCTAATTGAACCAAGTTTTATTCAAATATTAGGATTAGCCGGAGCAATTTTTGGTGCCATAGATTCAGTTTTTTTAATTATTGTTTGGCAAAAAGCTAAGCTTAAAGGAGACCGCAAGCCGGAATATGAAATTAAAATAAAAAATTGGTTAAGCTTTTTAATTATTGGACTTTTTTTAATTGGAGCTTTATATGAAATAAAAAGTCTTTTATTTTAAATAAAATTAAAAACTTACAGGCCTTACCTGTAAATTTGCATATATTTTAAAAAAGAATATAATAAAGAAGTTCATTTAATAATTTAAATAAATAGTTGGGGAAACTGGTGACCTAAAAGGAATTCCAGTACAGTGCCGCTACGGTAAGTCCCGAGTTAGTCGAGGGAACAAGTCCGAATGCCAATTATTTAAAGCTTTAATGGTAGTTTATTTTACTATTAAAAATTTCCCGAGCAGGACAGTCTTTTTAAAATTAAATTAAAAAGATTAATAGATTCTGCTTAGGCAGAATTTTTTTATTTATGCCCCAAAAAACAAAAAAAATAAGTTTAATAATTATTATAGCCATAATTTTAGCTTTATTTATAAATATAGTTTTTTTAAATTCTAAGACAGTGCCAAAATTAAATAAAGATGAAGCTCCAGCTCAGATTTCCTTTGATAAAACTAGGGAAGAAGAAAAAAATAAAACAATTTTTTTTAAAACAGAAAACTTAGAATTTGAATACCAAGACTTAAAGGCAATATCAGTTTATCAATTTATGGAAAAATTAAAAAATGAAGGCAAACTAACTTTTAAATCAAAAAATTATATTGGTATGGGAGAGTTTATTCAAGAAATTAATAATATAAAAAATGGTGAAAAAAATTGGATTTATTATATCAATCAAGAAAAAGCCAATATTGGTGTCTCGAATTATCAATTAAAAACAGGAGATGTCTTGTCCTGGCAATATGAAGTTTATTATTAATTAATATAAATATTTATGAAAAAAACAAAAAAAATAATTTTTTTAACCTTAATAATCTTTTCTTTTTTCTTTAATTTAGCCCAAGCAGAAGAAAATTTAAACGAAAGTTATACAGAAGAAACGTTAAGTGTAAATTTAACTATTAGAGATGGCGCAAGTATAGTTTTTAACAATAATATATTACTTAAGCCAGCGGGAACAATAGAACTCAATGGAAAACCGCTAAATGCACAAAGTGTATTGTCTGTTATAAACGATGCTGATATTATAAGTGATGATTTTTCAATCACCGATTTGCAATACTATGAATCTTTTAATTCTTTTTACTTAAAAT
>CAZIWS010000026.1:0-8700 GCA_964543175.1 uncultured Candidatus Saccharibacteria bacterium | reverse complement strand
TCCCGTCCGGACCGCAAAAAACAAAAGGCATTTGTAGCCCATGCGCTCAAATGCCTTTATTTATTACCCTTTTCGAATACATTTTAAAAATAACGTTCTTTATTTTGCGGCTTTTTTTGTATCTTTTTCGCCCAATTAACGCCCAAAATAATGACAAAAATTAATATCTCCTTTTTTACTCGAAAAATACCCAAAGGCGCTTCTGTTTACGCCCGAATTACTTTTGCCGGAAATGAAGTGAAAACAAGTACCGGAATTGTTCTGCAATCTTTGGAACAATTTTCTAAAACGAAAATGAAAATCGTTAAACATCCGGAAGCCGATCGCCTGAATTTGAAGTTGGCTAAAATCGAAACGCGGATTTATGAAGTTTTTAATTTTTATGCGAATAAAGAAATCCTACTTACTAAGGAACTTCTTTTGGAAGGGCTAAAAAATAATGTTCGAAACAAAACTACTCTTTATGATTATGGCCGCTCATGGCTTAAAGCGAATCAAAAAAGAATTGCATACGGCACTTATAGACAGCTTTTGGATGACTTAAATAAGTTTGACCGATTCGTTCCCGGCATTCATATTTCAGATATCGAAAAATCAATCCTGATCAGATACCATAGATATCTCCTTATTGACCTTAACAATAACCCAAATACTGCGCAAAGATCCCTGAAAAAAGTTAAATTCTTTTGCAATCAAGCATTGAATGAAGGACTGATTAAGGAAAACCCATTTGCCGGACTTTCTTTTAAGGGCGCACCCACACAAGAAATTTCATGCCTGACTGAATTGCAAATTGATGCATTGGAAAATTACCCATGGCCATCCCCCCGGCTCCTTAATACTGCCAAACTTTTTTTATTTCAATGTTATACCGGGCTTGCATATATTGACCTGTACTCCTTAAAGCCGGTACATATTGATAATATCAACGGTAAAAAATGGATCCGTAAAAGCCGGCACAAATCCGATATTTCGGCATTGATCCCTCTTTTTCCTAAAGCTTTAGAAATACTCCAGGATCTCAAATTTTTCGAAAATGGAAAATTGCCGGTACCTACAAATCAAAAATACAACGAAAGCCTTAAAGACGTGGCACAATTAGCCGGCATAAAAAACAAGCTAAGCTCGCACGTTGGGCGCAAAACGTGCGGAATGATTCTGCTTAATAATGGAGTAAGTATTGAAGCCGTTTCACGTATTTTAGGACATTCTAGCATTAAAACAACGCAAAACTTTTATGCAAAAGCAAAAGAACAACTCATAGAAAAAGAAACCGAAAACTTTAAGGTTTTCGGTTAAAAATAATCATTACGCTGCTCCCTGCTCAACCCTATGGATCTGATTGAATGAATCACGTCTATATCTATTTTATTGCGTGAAAGGAACAATTTATCTATATATATATCCGACTCATACCCCCTTGGGAAAACCCTCCCGAACTCCTTCCAGTACCTATTTTCTACAATGCTTTGAATCCCGACCTCAAAAGCCCTGGCCCATATCTCAACCGGATCTTTAAGATATTTGGCATTGCTTTGTTTAGAAAGGTTATCCATATACGCAAAATCCGCCTTTATTAAATCCACAACCTTGGAAATTCTCCTAATTGCAGAAGGTACCTGATTATATTGCATTTTGTTTTCAGAAGCAAAATTTTTATTGAATTTTTCTTCCCTACGTCCTGTAACAAAATCGACAAAATGCCCATATTCATGAATAAATGAATTTTCACCCATTAACATACTCTTAAAGTCAGCTTTCCGGCCTCTGTTTAAGTTAATCATGCAATCCTTCGGGTTAAAGTGTGCTAATGAATGAGCCTTTCCATTTGCCCCAAATCCGACTATTAAAATGCCCAATCCCAAATCTTTTTTACCGGATATTTTTTTTAATAGCCTTAGTTGTTCGTTGACTTTAAAAAGAAAATAATACCTTTCCTCCTGTGTTACATAATTTCCAAATACGAACCCCTTAAGATTGTAGTTTTCGGCAATTTTAACCGGGTTTATATTCATTATTTCGGCCTTTGAAAACTGTTTTATCCATCGGCTAAATTCTGCATCATGGGTTAAAAAATCATCGGCTTTACCGGGGTATTCTGTTGTATCAACGATTTTCTTGTATCCTCTCATTATTAATCATATATATAATTAATACAAACGCCGCCGCACCCAATATCCAAAATAATATATTACTTCGTTTTTGTGGGGCCGGGTAGCTTGCTATAAATGTCGGTACTGGTGGCTTTTTCATTTTTTTTGATTTTACTATTTCACAATTTCTTTCAATTTTTTCAATTCGATTTCTAACCTTTTTACATCCTCTTCGCACTTATTTCTGTGGCTCCTTTGATCCTCAACTTCTTTTTTTGCCATCATTAGGAGCTCTTTCATTAATTGTAATTCCTGAATTTCTACTTCTGCGCTAATCTTATCGACTTGCCGGTTATATTGCCGCTTGGTTAAATAATGTGTTACTATACCCGACAATATAGCCCCCAAAGTACCCACGCCTAGAAAATCGTTTAGTTCGTTCATTTCCCCTCTTTTATTATCATTAAATTTTCTTTCACAATCCAATTCGAATCGCACCTATTATATACATTAACGTAATGATCCCATCCATTTTTGCCCCAACGGAAATTCCAAAACCAACGCTTTGCCCTTTTCCGGTACCCGGTTATTTCCAAGTCTGTATATACCTCTATTTCGCCCCTTGCTGTATCATTAATTATTTCTATTGCGCAACTTGCACAAGCTTCTTTTATTTCTACTTTTTGCCTATTATATACGGTATCTCTTATTATTATGGTATCATGCCGAACTTTCTCAACAAATTCAATTTTTGTACTTCCTTTAATTCGCTGATATGATTTTACGTCCTTATCCTTAATTTGTAGCCTTGTCTTTGCACTATCTATTGCCGGCACTTGCTTCATTGTCTTTGTAGACATTTCTATCACTTTGGTATCTAAGCTATCTTTAGCTTCTAATAGTGCTATGATACTTTTTTCGCTTCTAATCAATTCTGATCTTAACTCTAGGGCATTTTTCAAAATGATGTAGCAACTTCCAATAAATAGTAAAACCCATATAACGCCCAATACAGGCCGCCAAATTTTATTAAATAAACCCAAAATCCAAGCGCTTATCATTCTGTAATGCTTTTATATAGAAAATAGATTGCAGCTACTAATATCAATGATGCAGCTATTATGTTTATGCTTTTTGTCATGCTTTTTTTTTTACTAATTCGGTTAATTTTTCCCTATACCTTTCGAGCCTGTTGAGCCAACCTCTTAGGTTTGCCGGCTGGCCCATATTCCTAAACTGCTCCGCTCGATCTTCAAGCATAGCATCTAACAACCTTTGTTCGCCCAACTTAACTACAAGCCTGTTTAAAGCATTGGGGATTTCTGATTTTCCTATATTTTCGCCTAATTTGGACAAAAATCGAATCAAACGTGTAGAACCGCCACTCGCGCCCGAACCCCAAACCCACGAAACCGCATAAATGGCAATAGGTAGGGATTTAATTTTATCGGCATCTATTACATCCCAGTAAGACTTCTTGAATATTGTGAACCAAACAGAATCGGGCATATTAAAAAAATTCTCCGGAGTATGTGCATACCAGCCTTTTTCGGCTCCCGACTTAAAAGCCGAATAGGTTACACCCCGGTTTGTGTGCCAATCGGAATAGCCTTTGTATGGCCACGGAGCCGGATTATTAGAAGCTGTATCGGTTTTTGCACGGCTCAATCCACCCTCTCCGGCCTCTATCAATTCCGCCGCTATTTTTAATCGCTCTGAAACTATCATAACGCTACACTTTCACCTCTCCAATCTCTTACATTCCCTCCGCGTTGACTGCTCTGTCCATCTCGGTCAAATACCGGATTGTCAAACTTTTTATTTGCGCCCGTGGTTTTGTCCGTTACGCCTTTTTTCCCGGGATTGCGCATAAACATATACCAATATATAGCCCCTAAAACGGCTATAACGGCTACTATTATTACTGTTTTTTTGGTCTTGCTCATTTTTTATTTTGAATTTAGTTTTTTACTTGTTTTTTGGCTTGTGGCATTAGGAATATATTTCATTGCGTAATTTGCCACAATGTAATATTGGCGGAATAATGATTTTTTAAGTGCTTCTTGCATTTTAGCCCTGTTTTCTTCACCGCCTTTTTGCGAATAGTGCCTAACATCTGAAGCCGACTTATTTAGTTCTGAATCGTTTTCAAATGCCTGGTTAATTTTATGTATTTCTTCGTTATCCAAAAGGTGTATATATTGCCCCATGAGCATTACAATTTTATCCGCCGTCAATGTGCTATTTTGCCATTCATCAACTGGCAATATTTCATTAAGCATTAAAGGCTCCATTTCATAATTTTTACTTGTCATGGCCAAATAGGAAATAAATAATTACTATTAAAAAAATTAAAGCCCCGACAATAAAAAAAATGCGCTTTTTGTTTTCAACTAAACTCTTAAATTTTGGCTTATTTTCCGGAACGCTATTGGCCGGCGCTGTTATTCTTTGGATCTTATCTTGTGTTGGATTGGAACCTCCCCTGGGACCCAAAACACGCGCTAATTTATCCGCCGTTAATTTATCTATTTCCGAAACACTTCTATTATAGAAATTTTTAAGAGAAGCAAAAAACAAGCTATTTGCATTTCTTCTGTGTTCTAGCTTTTTTTCATTTGAAAGAAAAAAGCCGTAACTATCTGCAATATCGGCGCCATATAACAAAAAATAATATTTCTGTCTAGTTTCTTGTCCGGATGCATTAAGCCACACATTTACACGCCCTGCCAAATCTGAATCAATTTTAGAAAGAAATAAATACAAAAAGTTCAACTTTACCCCCCCTGGACCATACGCCCCCAAATCATCGGTAAAAGCCAAACTGTTTAGTTCGGCCAAGTCTTTTAAATTTTCCTTAACCTTTAAAACGGCTTTGGCTGTATTCCAGGCTATATAATTTTTAAGCTTCAATAAGTCTTGTACACTAATTGTCGGCTGTACTACTTTGTAAGGGCCTTCGGTTATTGCTAAATGTACCGGATTATTAGATATGTAATCTTGTATAACTTCTATCCATATAGATCCGTCAGGGGCGGCCAAAAGTTCCGATATGATATTATTATACCATTCTGCAAATTTTTCTGCTGTATATTGAGAAAAATCGGTTCCTTCTTGAAAAATTACTCGATCCCTGGTTGAGCCGTCCGGCATTTTTCCATGAAAAATAGTATTATCATTTAGGCCATAAGGTAATATTACTGCAAAACTCATTTTTTAATAACATATTTATACAACAACAAAGCCGCTAGGAAACAAACTAAAAAGAAAATTATTTTCTTCTTATGCTTATTGATTGCGGTTATAAAATTGGACTTGCTTACCGAAGGCCTTTCCGTTTCATTATTAGTGGAGGGGGAAACGTTTGCAAAAAAGCTTCTTATTTCCGGAACAAGCTCTAATTCTTCTCGGCTTTTAAACGGTATTTTCATAGGCTTATAATCGTTCAATAAATTCATTTTTGCCGCCCTTGCCTTTTGTATGAATTCAACCCCTAATTGTATAACCAATTGAACGGCACCAACAACCCCGGAGGCTGCACCGCCGACCGCCTGAACTGCGGCACTTACTAACAATGTTTGAACGCCGTTTGCGACTTGTAGCGCTATATTTCGCGCCGCTACGCGCCCCTGTGCATTCATTACGCCCCCCTTCTTTTATAAATCGCAAAACCTACGGCCGCCGCAAAAAGAAGCCCCATAGTTACCCAAGCCCAAGTAGGTAAACCGGCATTTTGCGGAGCTTGCGCTTGCGGCATTTGAGGCGCTTGTCTGCTGTTATCCGGACTAGGATTGGGGTAATACATCGGCGGCATCTGTCCGCCTCTATATGCATCATTAGCCGCTCCGCTATTACTATTGGCTTGAACATACGCCGACCCGAACCCAAATGCTGCTTGCAAACCATCTCCCAAAAACCCGAAAAGTGAATTTGTGTTATCGGGAGTCCATTTTTGTGTTACTACTTCTGCCATTTCTTAATTGTTTTTTAATATGTACCAAATTGCAAGTAATACGATACCGGCAATTATTAATTTAATGATTGTTAGGTCTTCAACCTTTACTTTAACTTCGGGCAATACGCCCAACTTTAAATCTTCGACAAATTTTGAGTTGAAAAAATCGTTCATTACCTTACTTATTATATGATAAAATCAAATTCAAATCGGTAAGCAAATCGGCAAATTTTGCCCCTTTTCCGGCATTGTTTGCTGTCTGTATTAACTCCACCGCCTTATCCCTACTAATGGTTTCGGTTGAAATATTCTTCAACAAAGCGGCTTTCGTATTGCTTCCATAGATACCATCCTCTTTCAAAGCCTCATTGTGCATTACATTAAGGTATCGCTGCAAAATGTACACGATTTTGTTTTTATCGCCGTATTTTACCGGGAATGTTCCCATCGGCAAATTTTTAAAGGTATTGGAGGGCTGGGGGGTACCCAAATTTTGACCACCCCCTTGGCTACCACCTCCTACAGTATAGTCCGGTATTTCCGGTTGCTCCAATGCTTTACGGCGTTTTGCTCGAATCACCAAAAGGATAACAATTAAGGCAACTGTTACCCCGGCTATTATTCCAATTACTATTTTTTGCTTTGTGCTAAGATTTTTCATTTAGAAAATATAATTAATGTTCTTTCCGGCCAAAATCATGTTTACTTTTTTGATTTCGTTGGAATCTAACTCCTCCTTCAATGCGCCTTGCAAGGTCAATGTCTTATTGCTATACCATGGCCTTGGGTCTGTTATTTCCCGGGTACCAAATGCGACTATAAGCTGCGAAACATCATCGTAAGTTTCCATCGCCCGGAACACTTGGTATATTTCCTCCTCGTCTGTTCCCATTCCATCCATCGCAGAAAACAACCGATCAGCAAATAATCCATATTGGGCTTTCGGGTGTGTTAACTTAGATTCTACAATGGATGCAGCCAAAAGCTTGTTATTGGTAACATCCGCGGCTCTAGATACCCAACTAGCAATTTTGCGCCAAAAAATAACAAGCACAATAAGCAATACCACGGCTAATAATGCATAGCCTATCATTTTATAAGATCGCATTTGCATTTCGCCTAATGCTTTGATCGCCTCCGGTGAACTTGCTACCATTGCCGGATTCATTACTTCCCTCCTTTAAATTGATTATACAAAGGATTCAGAGCGCCCGAAAAGTGAAGCAAGGCTATTATTGCCGCTGCAATAGCGCCATACATTAACCAGTTTCTTTTCTTTTTTTCGGATTCTTTTTTGGGATTTTCCTCTTTGGGCTTTTCCTCCCCTGGCCCTCCATTGGTTCCGCCTCCGTTTTCTTCGTTTTCTGGATTTTCATTTCCGGGGTTATCAAGCCCCCCTCTGTTTGCCTCTTGATCTACTAAATCTTTGGCCGAAGTCCCTCCGGGAACATACCCAAGAGAGCCACTTCTTAGCGTGGTTCCATCATTTACAGAGGTCGGCGTTACAACCCCCGGATATATAGTATCTGCCTTATATATTGCATTTTTTACCATGACTTTTTTGTTTTTAATTCAAAAAAAAGGGCGGACGTTCTTGTTACGCCGCCCTTTTTTTCCTATGATTGATATTTACAAGCCTACTATTGTGCCGCCAAAATAGCTTTGATCATGTTACCGATCGACATATAATTGGCGAAAAAGAATGTAATCACTACATCTGTAGGATTTGTTTCGCTCGATGTACCTGCTACTTCATACTCTAAGTATGAATCAGCTGTGAGTACACACTCTCCGGGCAACTCAAAAGGCCCTACAACTGTGTTATTCTCCACATTCTGATTTTTCAATACAGAAGGCGAAAGTTCCAAGGCAGGCTCCTGTCTGAATGGATCTAAAACCGTAAAGCGAAAAGGCACTTCTAATTGTTGAGATTGCTCGTCCTTAGCCACTTTAACCTTCATTTCTGTAAGCTGAATCCCACCTACTGCAATTTTGCGACAAAGCAAGGCGTTTGATTTTCCGCCTAAAACTTCGATAGAATACCCGGCTTTTCCCGCCGTTTCACCGTTATAAATGCCTGTTTTTACTGAATCAACGCCAAAATTAACAAGGGCATTCGGTACATTGGTTTCCGAATTTGTTGAGAAAAAGCGAATTTTTAACGCTCCCGGATTTGAATTTTTTATACGAATACTCATTGAGTCCTTTGTCAATTCAAGGCCCTTTGCAGAGTATTTATTTAAGGTACCAATAGCTCGGCCACCGTATGGAACTCGCTGAACGATTCCGTCATGCACTATTTCTGTGTTTTTTGCTGGAAACATTTTTCTCTTAGTTTTTAGATTTTAGATTCGTTTTAATTTCTCCGGAACCTAACAATGTTCCGTCCTTGTCGTAGATTTCTACGCTTTGCGTGCTTATACGCTGTACGATTATCGCACCTAATACAACTAAGCCCAAAGTAATGAGCAAAGCTGTAATGTTGAATTTTCCTGAATTGGGCATTTCCATTTTCTTTTAAAATTTCTTTTATCTGATTGATAAAGACAAATTTCATACATGCCATAGAAACAGATATAGACTTTTGCAGACTTTTATAAACTTTTGAAGACTTTTGCCAACTTTTGAAGACTTTTACAAAAAAAAGGCTGC
>CAZIWS010000025.1:0-8977 GCA_964543175.1 uncultured Candidatus Saccharibacteria bacterium | reverse complement strand
AAATTTGAAAAATAACGGTAACATTGATAAAATAGCGTGGTTTAAGATAAATATGTTCCTTAAAATCGGAGGAAAATAAATTGAAAGTAGGTGTCTAAAATGAAAAAGTTTTTAGCTGGGTTCGTCGTTTCGACAATACTAATTAGTTGTATCGCCGTTTTTGTAGTTGTTCCAAAAATAATTCCTAAAATAATCAGCGATCCAATCAAAACAGCAGAGCAAATCATCACACCAGGTCCAGTAGAAGTTGTCCCTGATACAACAGCTTTGGTCAAAGAAGTTCAACTATTGGCAAGATTAGAAACTGCTTCTCTTGATTTAATTCAAGTATTCCCCGCTACCAGAGACAATAAAAGGTTCGGTGGAATATTTGGTGAAGAATTAACATTCATCGCCAATGGAAAAGCAATTGCTGGTGTTGATCTTAATTATGTGGAGGAAAAAGATTTCCAAGTTGTTGACAACCATACAATAAAAATCAATTTGCCCAAGGCTAAAATCTTTAACGTGATTATCGACAACAACACATCTTATGTTGCCTGTCGCAGTAAAGGTCTTTTAGCCACAGCTGATCCTCAACTCGAAACTGAAGTAAGAATTACGGCTCAAAACAAATTTGAAGAAATAGTTTTAAAATCAGATTTGTTAAATGAAGCTAATAAAAACGCCCAAAATATTGTTCGAGGGTTAGCCCAAAAGATTGGATTTACTACGGTTGTTTTTACAAATAATTAATTAATTTTTTCCTTCAATTCATATTTATCACCAGCATGGAGCTAATTAAGAATTAATATTCTTATTACCTCCATGCGCACTCATACTTTAACTAGCCATAAACTCAATCTACATATATAATAGTTAATAAATGAAATCTAATATTTCAGATCAAACTGTCATTAAATTTGATCACGTCACTAAAAAATTCAGTCAATTAAGTCAAAAAACCTTTAAAGAATTTATCCCTGCCCTAATTCGCGGCGAACAAACTACTGAAAGTTTTACTGCCTTAAATAATATAAGTTTCGAAATTAAAAGAGGGGAGACAGTTGGAATTATCGGTCCCAATGGTAGCGGTAAATCAACTATCTTAAAGCTCATTGCCGGTGTTATGTCGCCAAATTCTGGAACAATTACAGTTAAAGGCAAAATCTCTCCCTTAATTGAACTTGGTGCTGGCTTCCATCCAGAATTAACCGGAAGTGAAAATATTTACCTCAACGGTGCCATTCTTGGTCTTAAACGCAAAGAAATTGATAATAATTTTCAATCAATTGTTGATTTTGCCGAACTACAGGAATTCATCGACCAACCAGTTAAACATTATTCTTCTGGGATGTATATGCGCCTTGCCTTTGCAGTTGCTATTCATGTCCATCCAGAAATTTTAATCGTCGATGAAATTCTTTCTGTTGGCGATCAAGCCTTTCAAGAAAAATGTTTCGCCAAAATGGAAGAATTCAAAAAATCAAAAGATGTCACCATTATTTTTGTCTCACATAGCCTTGATCAAGTAGAACAATTTTGTACTCGTGCTTTATACTTAAACGAACACCAAATCCAATTCGACGGTAAAACTACTACCGCAATTCAAAAATATCAATAAAATTTTAATAAACATGAAAAAAAATATTCTTAAATTTACAGGAGAACGATTAATTCCAGAAAATAATATAGGGCAAGCTTTTTATTATGAACATTTAACTAGATATAATTTCGCTACACAATTTTCCAAATCAAAAACAGTATTAGATATAGCATGCGGAACTGGCTATGGAAGTCAACTACTTTCAACAAAAGGAGAAGCAATAAAAGTTATAGGTATAGACATTTCAAAAAACGCCATAGAATTTTCTAAAAAATATTATCAAGAAGACAATATTAATTTTCTAATTGACGATGCTCAAACATTAACTTCACAAAGTGACGATTCTTTTGACTTAATCGTAAGTTTTGAAACAATAGAGCATATCAATTATCCAGAAAAATTTATAAAACAAACAAAAAGATTACTCAAAAAAGACGGCATTCTCATTATTTCAACCCCCAACGCTAATACTTATCCAAAAGGAAATAAATATCACATCAATGAACAATCTCCAAATGAATTTCGCTCATTATTAAAAAAATATTATAAAAACATAGAAAACTTTTATCAAAAATTTTATTTATCAAATTTAATTTCTAAAGAAAACGAAATAAATTTCAATAATATTAATAAAGAATTGGAAGTAGGTGACACAAATTGTGAATATTTAATTTGTGTTTGTTCAGATCAAAAAATTCCAAATAGTTATGGTGTAATAAATAATATAAATAAAATAGATCAAATTGATGTAACAGAAGGATATATTTCATTGTCAAATCAATTTTCTAATTTGTATGAAAAAAATAAAAAAATAGAACAATCAATTCAACAAAAAAACCAAAATCTAAAAGAAAAAATTAAAGAAATTGAAACACAAAATGAAATTTGTCAACAAGAATTAGAAACTATCAGACAATCAAAGTTTTTTAAATTGTGGCAAAAATTAAAAAGGCTTATATGACCAAAGATCAAATTATAAAAAAAATTAGACAAAACAAACAACTCACTAATATATATATACATCAATGTGAAGTACTCGCAGAAAATATGCGTCAATTGGCAAATATAAAAAATGCAAAAGCTTTCAAGTTATGGCAAAAACTAAATAAATGTAAAAAAACACTTTTTAAAATATTCAAATTATTATCCAGATTTTTAATAGCTTTGATTTATTTTTTTATATCAATTGTTTTTTTCTTTACCAGTTTTTTAATTAAGACAGTTACATTACCCTTTGCAAAAAAAATAAGTCTAAAATCAACTCAAGAAAAAATTAATGGGATAAGTTTTATTATTCCAACTTGGAATAAAAAAGATATGGTTTTAAAATGTGTAAAGTTGCTTGATTTCCATCTCAGTCAAGAAAAAAAAGACATTAAAAAAGAAATTATTATAATCGAAAACGGTTCTACAGATGGCAGCGTCGAGGCTTTATCTAAATTAAAAACAAAAATACCAATAGTTTTATTGAAACAAAAAACAAACATTGGTTTTGCCAAAGCTATTAATTTAGGTTTAAAGCATTCTAAATTTAATTATGTTTATCTCATTAATAATGATATGGAACCACAAAAAAACTTTTTTAATTCCATTATCGATTCTGCTCAAATTTTATTAAAACAAGGCAAAAAATTTTTTGGGATATCATCTCAAATTTTTTTCTTCGATAAAAATAAAAGAAGGGAAGAATCGGGCAAAACATATTCTCTGCCAAATTTAGGCTACATTTCTATTGCTCACTATGTTCAAGAAGATTCTTTAAAATATTTTTCTCCTACATTATATCCAGGCGGCGGTTCTTCGTTAATCAATAAACATTATTTTCAAAAAATAGGTGGTTATGATTATAAATCCTATACTCCATTATATTGTGAAGATTTAGATGCTGGTTTTGTTGCCTGGAAGCTTGGACTGCCATCATATTTTGACCCAAATTCTCATATAATCCACCATCACCGTTCTAGCTCTGTTAAGTTAATTCAAGACCCCAGTTATTTTATGTATAAAAATTGGTTAGTCTTAATTTTAAAAAATTACGATTCATTTAAAAATATCATTTCCCACTTATTTTTATATTCTGGCAGAATTATTTTATCTGAATCGCATTCCAAATATGCTATAGAATCAATTAAAAATTTTAACAATATTTTCATTTCAAAAATAAAACTCTATAAGTATAGAATCATAAATTATGATAAATTTTTAATAAATTTTTCTAAATTTGAAAACAATCTTAAATGAAAAAAAAGAAATTACTTTTAATCACTGCTATTCCGCCTTTTCCTCAAGACAGTGGTGGCGCCACCAGGATTAAAAATACTATAAAAGAGCTTTCAAAAAAATTTGAGATACTTTTAATTTCCTTTAAAAGTGAAGATTACAAACTTAATGTTGAAGAAAAAAATGATTTAAATAAATGGTGCCAACAGACAATATTTATTCCCATCAGTAATAAAATTCCTGGATCATATTTTGATTTAGGTCAACCATATTGGTTTTCCAATTGGTATTCGCCCGAATTAATTACCATTATTAAATCAGTTTTAAAAAACCAAAAAATTGACTTAATCCAAATAGAATTTTCTCAACTTTTATATCTAATCGACTACTTAAATAAAAATGAACAGAAAAAATGTATTTTTACTTCTCATGATATTTCCACAATTTCTTTTTTTAGACGACTAACAGAAGTAAAGAATATTAAACAGAAATTTGTTCATTTTTTTAGATTTATTGAAATATATCTTTATGAAAATAAATATATTTCAAAGTACAGAATTGTAAATGCAGTATCTCAAAATGATAATTTTTTATTACAAAAATATTTCAAACCGAAAAAAATAATTACTGTCGCTAATGGCATAGAAAAAGTAGAGTTTTTAAAAGTCAGAGAAAAAAAAGATAACACCATAATATTGGGTTATATTGGCTCATTTTCACATCCACCCAATCGTACTGCTTTTTTATATTTTATTAATAAAATTGCCCCAGTATTAGAAAAAGAAAAAATAGATTATAAATATCTTCTTGCTGGAAGAAACAATGATGATGAAATAGATTGGCACTTATCTAAAATTTCACCAAAAATAAGAAAAAAAATTACCAATATTGGTTTTGTTGATAGTCCAAAAGATTTTTTTGAGCAAATTGACATCTTAATTACCCCAATTTTTGCTGGTTCTGGAAGCAGAATAAAAATTCTAGAAGCACTTGGTTATGGAAAGAAAATTATCAGCTCCCCAATCGGCGCTGAAGGTATAAATATAAACACCAAACTAATTTCAGTATGTAACACCCCAAAAGAATATGTTAAAGAAATAAAAAAAATCGTTTTAAATAAAGAAAAAATTAATTTAGAAGAAGAAAAGAAAAATATTTCTAAATTAACTTGGGAAAATATCTTATTTAATATCAATTTTACTAACTATTATTCCTAAATCTCTCGAATCTTCACCTAAATTATAATTGATCGGTATAAAAGACTTGTTAAGTTTTATCTCTAAATTTAAACTTTCATTTTTAGGAATATCTACAATAGTATTAACAGGTCCCTTGTCAAAAGAATTACTCCAAAAATTTATTTCTTTTATTTTTGTTTCATTAATAAAAATCTGTAATACTAATGCATTTTCATAAACTTTAGAAAATGTTTCAACTGGAATATAAACATCTATTGACAAAAATCCATCTTGACCACTAATAATTTTTGCTTCCGCACTTTTTCCAATCCAGCCATCATTATACCAACCAGACAATTTAATCATTCCATTTTGTTTACTCAAATAAACATTTTCACTAAAAACATTTAATTCATATTTTTTAAAAACAGCAAAAGCATTAAAAATATAATCAATATTTTTAGCTTGAAATAAAGACAAATCTTCTTTTGAATAATTATCAAGATTAAGAGCCATAACTTCCAATTTTTCATAAAAAACCTTTCTGTGTGGAGATATTATCCATTCATTGACAATCGTCAAAAATTGACAGATTAATATAAATAAAAAAATCACAATGATTGGAAAATTATTTAACGAAATTATTTTTATTTTTTTAAAATATCTCTTACTAAAAAGACTGTATAAAAAAATAATAAAACACCCAATCAAACCCAACATAGTAGAAGTCGTGTACCTTGAAGTAAGACCATAACCAATACCATAACTAAACCTAGAAACAAAAATAATACCCACTGTTACGATAGAATATATGACCATTACCAATGGAACGATCGTTTTTTTTGACATTTTCGATTTAAAATAAAGTATTAAAGCATACAAGTAAGTCAAAACAACAATTAAACCAATCAAACTTCCCAAATTAATACCCATATTCAAACGATTAAATAAATCCACACCAATCAACGTTCCAGAAAAAGTTAAAAATATAAATTTCAAACTAGAAATTGGATCATTAAATAAGTTTAAAACACCGCTACTCCCGGTAGCAACATTATTATTTAAAGCAGATAAATAAAATAATAAATATATAATTATAAAAATCACTATTGAAAAAATACTTTTTTTATAATCAAAATTATTTTTTTTATCAAATATTTTTTTTAAAAAGATTCCAGTCAATAACGAAACCACTAAACCAAAAGTATATTGACCACCCAAAAGTATTGAAAAAATAACAATAAGTAAATAATTAAAAACATTTTTAATCCTAAACTTAGATTGTATAAACTTATCATAAAAAATCATCATTAAAACAAAAGGTAGAATTGTCATAATATGCATTGATCCGCCGTTAAAAACAAAATTTTCCCATTGATTGAGACTAAAATAAATAAATATAATTAAACCAAATGAAATTTGAACAATTTTATTACTCACAATTTTTTTGACTAATTTTCTAAAATAATCAAACATCACCAAAGATGTAATAAACATAAAAAAAACTGCTAACAACATTTCAAATCTCGTATTTAACCTAAAAAAAACAACATTTACTAAAGTGATAAACAACCCACCAAAAATATTAATACCATTATATTCTTTCCATAAGTCATTAAAATATAATTTTCCAGCATAAAATTTTTCAATTAAATTTATATTTACTGGAGCTAAACCATCCTGATAAACAATATTTTCCGTAGAATTATAAATATAAATTATTATTAATAATAATTGAATAAACAAAATTAAAAATAATATTTTTCTATTTCTAATATAATCAAATAAATTTACCATTTTAGCTTTTATTTTCAATATTACCTTTATTAAAAAAATTTACAAATTTCATTTTTTAGTCAAATTTAATTCAATAAATTTACTTTGTTGTTGGTCATATTTTAACATTATCGCTTTATAGCCTTTTGATAATTTAATATCGTTAATATCAGTCACCAGAATAACATCATTATAATTATTTACACCTTTAAATTGTTTAAATAAATAATTTATATCTCCATGATCATCACAACTTAAAGCTGAAGATGTAGTTTTTTCAGCACATATTATATAGGTTTTATAATTCCAGAATTCATTTCCATATTTCTCTAAAGTTGCCTCATAAAGCGAATTTCCAAAAGTTTGAATATCCCAATAATATAAATTTTTATAATAATTTCGATAAAACAATTCTCTAGGCACCACAACAAAAGTTAAAATTATTATTACAAAAAAACCAACTTTTGCTAAAATATTTTGTTTAATAACCAGACCATACATATATGCCAATAAAAAAAGTAATCCTATTAAAGGCACATATAACCACCTCATTTCTAACCTAATTGTTACAGAAGCTGATATTAAACTAAAAAATATAAAAGAAAAAAATAAAACAAAATTAAAGATATATTTTTTAGATTTATTTTTAATAGTTTTAACCAAAAATAAGCTAAATAATATTAAAACTAAGATTAAACAAATTGTTTCTATCCAAATTAATATATTAATATTAAAAGGTACACTTTCTTTGGGAATCCCATTCAAATATGCCGATCCCGCATTAATTCCCAAAAGATATTGCCATCCAGAAAAGAAAAAGTTTTTAAAAGCAAAAAAATCAAAAGTATGCAAAATATTAGTTCCACCAGTTCCATCCAATGCCCTAATTCTAAAAACAAACATTTTTAAAACAAAATTTAATACCACTGGTAAACCAGATATAAAAAACAATAAAATATTTTTCTTTTTTTTATAACTTAAACATAAGAACAATACAAAATATAAACCCAATAAAGCCATGAACCTTTCATGAGTAAAAATAAGTAAAGTAAAAACAATCAAACTCACCCAAAAATATTTTATTTTTTCAGTGTTTAAATAACACCATAATAAATAAATTACAACAATTGACAACAATAAAGCCATCGATTCCATTAAACCCAAAGCTTGAGTTATATCATAATAAGCAAATCTCGAAAAAATAAAAGCAAAACTAAGACAAATAGGGGTGGTTATATTTTTTGAAATTTTACGAAATAAGAAAAATAAAACAACTGCAATTAAAAAATTAAACATTAAATTAAAAACACCAAATAACCAAATTTTATTCCCAATTAAACTAAGTAAAACAAAAAAAACACTAAGAAAAACAGGCCTAAATTTATTAGCTCCAGTACTAAAGATAAACTCAAAAAAATTAGTCTTATTGTTATAAAAAAATTCCCAAGAACCTAAATCATCACTAAATGCAAAAGCTTTTAATCTTATTGGGCCATTAACAAATAAATTAACAATAAATAATCCTAAGACACAGACAACAATTAAAATAGGAATAGTTAATTTACTTTTCCTTATTCCAATAAAAAATAACTTACCAATTTTTACAAAAAATTTAACTATTTTTCTAAAATGGTCTGGCAGTTTATTAATATTTATTAATCTTAATAAATAAATCGTTAATAAATAAAAAAGTAAAACAAATAAATAAACATTTAAACTAATATGACCAAAAAACGATACTATTTTATTAAAAATAAACATCGGTATTTCCTTTTTATTTTGCAAAAGATATGTTTTTGGGAAACTATACTTACTTAAAAAAGGTTTATTAATTACCACCTGAACTGAATTTCCATTCACTCCATTTAAAGACTCGATTACTATTTGATATGTTTTCCCTTTTGAACTATTAATTTCTGGAAAACCAAAAGGGAAATACTGATTATTTTGAAATTGATCAACTTTATATTTATTATCGTAATACCATTGAGTATCACCTTTCTCTTTTATTTTAAATTGTAAATAATCGTCATTAATTCTATTATGAGTATTAAATAATACTGATATTATCCCTAAATTATCATTTTTTGCCTTAAACTCTCCATTTATTTTTTCTCCCTTTAATAATTCTTTATTATTAATGTTCCGAAATTCATCTACATTTACAATAACCGTTGGATTGTAGTCTTGATAATCAATATTTTTTCTAAAACCCACC
>CAZIWS010000024.1:0-9318 GCA_964543175.1 uncultured Candidatus Saccharibacteria bacterium | reverse complement strand
ACATTAACTTCTAATTCTTTTTCTAGTCTTTCTTTTAATTGACGAGAAGTCACAAACTTACCTTCCTTACCAGCAAAAGGAGAATCATTTACTAAAAAATTTAAAGAAAGAGTTGGTTCGTCAATAGAAATATGAGGTAAAGCTTCAACACTTTCATCTTCACAAATTGTTTCTCCAATATAAATATCTGGAATTCCAGCTAATAAAATAATATCACCGGCACTAGCATTTAAAGTCTCCTGTCGGTTAATTCCTTTAAAAGTAAAAAGCTTAGTAACTTTACCAAAACGAGATTGATTATCCCCTTTGACAAAAACCTTAGCCCCTGAAGTAATTTCTCCAGAATAAATTCGACAAATAGCTAGTCTGCCTAAAAAATTATCATAAGCAAGATTAAAAACCTGAGCTGACATTTTTTTATCTTCATTTTTATTTCCAGCTGGAACTTTTTCTAAAATAAGATCTAATAAAGGAGATAAGTCTTTAGAGTCATCTTTTAAATTTTTTTTAGCAATACCCTCACGTCCAATAGCATAAATGGTTTCAAAATTAGCCTGCTCATCACTTGCTCCTAATTCTAAAAATAATTCTAAAATTTCATCATGAGCTTTTTGTGGGTCAGCAGCTGCTTTGTCTATTTTATTAATTACTACAATTGGCTTTAAGCCAAGTTCTAAAGATTTTTTTAAAACAAATCTAGTTTGAGGCATTGGTCCTTCTACTGCATCAACTAATAAAAGAACAGAGTCAATTGCTCGCAAAACTCTTTCAACTTCAGAACCAAAGTCAGCATGTCCAGGAGTGTCAACAATGTTTATTTTTGTACCCTTATATTCAATAGAAGTATTTTTAGAATAAATAGTAATTCCCCTTTCTTTTTCAAGCTCATTTGAGTCCATAGAAATTTCAGTATCCTGAGAACCTCCATTTTGTTGCATTAAAGAATCAGTAAGTTTTGTTTTACCATGATCAACGTGTGCAATTATTGCTATATTTCTTATTTCCATTTTTTTAAATTTAAATAGCTTTATTAATTAAAACAAAAAAGCCTTCGGGCTTTAAAAAAATAATACCATAATTTTAAAAAATATCAAAACTAAATTAATTTTTCTCTACTGAAATAATCTTACCATCATCTAATTTAATTATTTTTTGAGCTATTTTACTATAATCTACTTCATGGGTTACCATGATAATGGTTTGCCCTTTTTTGTTTAATTCTTTAAATATTTCCATAATAATTCTAGAAGACTCATTATCTAAATTAGCTGTTGGTTCGTCGGCAAATAAAATTTTAGGACTATGGGCAATTGCTCTAGCAATACTAACTCTTTGTTGCTCTCCTCCTGATAATTTACTTGGTAAATTATTTAATCTTTTTTCTAAGCCAACTTTAATTAAAGAAGTAGCTGCTTTTTGATAAGCAATTTTTTCTGAAAAACCTTGCATTAAAAGAGGCAAAGCCACATTTTCCAAAGCGGTCATTTCTGGCAAAAGGGCATAATCTTGAAAAACATAACCTAATTTAGACAAACGAAAATAAGTTCTTTCTTCAGAAGTTAAATTTAAAATATCAATGCCATCTATTTTTATTTCTCCTTCATTTGGTTTATCTAATAAGCCCATTTGGTAAAGCAAGGTACTTTTACCTGCACCTGAGCGTCCCATAATAGCAATAAAATCTCCACTCTGTGCCTCTAAGCTAACTCCTTTTAATACTTGAGTTTCATTTTCTCCATCAATAAATGTTTTAACTAAATTTTTTACTTGAATCATTTTAATTTTTATAATTATTTTTATATCTTTATTTTCTACCTAAAATTGAATCTAAAGTATTTTTACGAACTATCATTCTAGCGGGGATAAAACCAGCAATTACCGTAGCCACCATTAATAAAAATACTCTCAATAGAGTACCCCAAAGAGGAGCAACTAAAATTCCATCACTAAAAGGAAAATCAATTGGGTTTTGATCTATAGCCGGTTGTAAAAATAAATACAGAACTATCAGTCCGATAACTGAACCACAAAAAACGTAAAAAAAAGATTGGATAACATAAGAAATTTCAATAGCTTTTTCATTAATACCAATACCTTTTAAAATTCCAATAAATTTTCTACGAGTTATAGCATTAATAAAAATAACAATAAAAACTGTAATTGAAGCAACCACTAAGCCTAAGGAACTTAAAATATTTCCAAGTAAAGCAAATGTATCTTTCATGTCTTTTATAAATTTAGGCTCAGCATCAGAAAATGTTTGAACTTTTGCAAATTTATCTGCTCCACTTTTTATTAAAAAATCACGCACAAAGCTTGGATCAGTGCCATTTTTTACCTTTATTGAAATTTCACCAACATTGTTGTCATTTCTACCAATAATACTTCTTAATTGAGAATCAACCATAAAAACTCTCATGCCTAATTCATTCACTTTAGATTTAACAATACCTTTTATATTAACTTCCCTAGTAACTCCATTGGTGGTAATTCTAATTTTTGTTCCTGGTTCAACATTTTCTAAAGCAGTAAAGCCCGGTGAATCAATTGGTAAATATTTTTTATCTAAATAGGCTCCTAATAAAATTTGATCATAATCTCCTGGTAATAAATACTCTCCTTCTATAATAAAATTTGAAAGTTGAGTAACTTTATTTTCTGCTATTGGGTCTATCCCTGAAATAGTCGAAGCAGCAATGTTGGGTTTTTTAGTAAAATCAGTTCTGTTTTTATAATTTGCTTCTAAGGTAGCTCTTTCTAAGTAACGAGCCGAAAAACTTTCAACTTCTGGAATATTTTTTATAATATTAATTATTTCTGGGCTATTTTCAATGTAATTTTTATCATTTAAGCTTGAAATGATAACATCACTAGTATAGTGAGTTCTATTAGCATTAACTGCTCCTTGAATTAATCCAACTAAAATACCACTAACTACAACTAAGTTTAAAAAAGTAAAAAACATTACAAAAATTATAAGGATAGTGGTCCAAGGATTGGTTCTTTTTATTTGTCTTTTAGCTAAATAAAGACCAATTTTAAAGTTTAATGAAGAAAACATTTTTATTTTGTTGAATTAAGTAAAACTAAATCACCTTCACTTAGCCCAGAAATAATTTCCTGACCTAAAGCAGACGCCTCGCCAAGAATAATTTCTTGTTCTATAATTTCATTATCTTTTTTAATTAAAACAAAATTTTTACTATCTTCTAAGTTATTTTGATTTTCTTTTTGAAAAATAACGCCACTAGGTAAAACAATGGTATTAGGTTTTTTAAAAATAGTTATTAAAACATTGGCAGTCATTCCAGATTTAATTTTAGTATCTTTTTCTAAAAATCTTAACTTAGTTCGATAAGTTGAAACACCATCTTTAATTGTTTCTGCGGGATCAATTGAAATAACTTCTGCTTTAAAAAACTGATTTTCTCCATAGGCATCAAGGGTTATTTGGGCATAATCATTAATTTTAATTTTTGAAATATTTACTTCAGGAATATAACTTTCTATTTGAAAAATACCATCACTCATAAGAGTGACTAAAACATTATTGCTTAAAGCAATTTCACCAATTTTAGCATCAATTTTTGTAACAATACCATCAAAGGGTGCTCTAATATAATAATCTTCTAATTCATTTAATGCTTCTCTAAGTGAATTTTCTTTTTGCTTAACTAATAATAAAGCACTTTGAATATCTAAATCCGTATTATTAAAAGCATCTTTATAATTTTTTATATTATTTTTTATTAAAAGAAGTTCTGAAAGATGACTATTTATAGTATTGGTAAAAGAATAAATATCCTGTTGAATTAAAACAAAATCAGAAGTACTACCAGTATCTTTTGAAACAAAGTCAACAAAATTCTTTAAATTTTTAAGAGTGTCAGTTAAAAGTTTTACCGTATTATATGTTTCATTTAAGACGCTTTCAATTTCAGTTTTATTTGAATTACTACTAATCTTTCTAAAATTATTTAAATTAGCTTTAAATGCTTTTTCAGAAGAATAATATAAATTCTCAGTTTGATTTCTGTAATTTAAAGCTGTTTTACTAATAATTCGAACTGAATTATTAGATAAAATATTTTCATTTAAAATATTTTCTATGCCATCTAAAATATTAGATAAATCTAAAAAAGTATTTACAATAGCACTAAAACCATCATCATAGGATTTTTGTAAATTTAAATTAAGATTTTCATTTGAATTTTCAATTTTTATTTTTTCTAAATAAATTTTTGCATCAGCTAAATTAATTTCAGCATCCTTAAGATTTTTAATAGCATTTTTATTTTCAATTTGAGCAATAATTGAACCCTTTTTGACTCTTTCCCCAACAGAAAAATTGATAAAATTAATAATTCCGCTATTTTTAAAACTTAAATTAACTTCTTGATCTGCAATCACCCTACCGGAAACAGAAACTTGCTGAACAAAATCACTTAAAGTGACTTTTAAAAATTCTTCTTTATTGTTTTTATTATTAAAAAAAAATAAAGAAAAAATAATTATTATTAAAATAATAAATCCATAAATAAAACTCTTCTTATTAAGAAGAGAAAACAATTTTTGTAATAATATTTTAATTGTCATTTAATTTTAAATTTAAGCTAACTTTTTTAATTCTTCTTCGTATTTTTTCATAACTTCCATTGAGGCACTCATTTGATCCATCCCTCCTTTAACCTTAATTTGGATTTCAGAAGCTATTTTTTTAAATAACTCAGGATTTTTTTCCATCATTTTAATAACTAAATCAATTTGCTCTTCTGGAACACCTTGACTTTTTAACATTTTTTTAAGTAAAAAATTTTTAAACATCTTTACATTATAGTAAATAGATAAATAAAAAGCAAAAAAGCTTAAAATCCTTTTTTTATTTTAAATTAAATGTTATTATAAAATAAGCTATTTTGTAAGAAAATAGTAAAATAAACGTCTTAAATGAAAGAAGAAGAAAAACAAAATTTAAATGCCCTTTTAAATGATGCCTATGAACAATTTTCTGATGTAATTTTTAGATATTGTTTATTTCAAACATCAAATAGAGAAAAAGCTCTGGATTTAACTCAAGACGTTTTTATTAAAACTTGGGAATATATCCTGAATGGTAAAAAAATTGATAATTTAAAGGCTTTTTTATACAAAGTTGCCAAAAATCTTATCATAGATTACCGTCGAAAAAAGAAGCTTTTTTCCTTAGACCAATTATTAGAAAGTGGTTTTGATGTTAAAAATGAGGTAAATGAAATAAAAAGAAAAGAAGATTTATTTGAACTAAATTCAATTTTAGAAATTATTAATGATTTAGCAGAAAAAGAAAAAGAAATATTATTTTTAAGGTTCGTAGAAGATATTAGTGTTAAAGAAATAGCTAAAATATTAAAAAAAAGTGAAAGCAATATTTCTGTTCAAATACATCGATCCATAAAAAAATTAAAAAATATTCTAGAAAATAAATAAAATGGAAACCAAAATAGACAATTTAATAAAAAAAATAAAAAAAATAAAAATGACCCCAGAAGAAAAAACTGCTATTTTTTTTAAGGTTGAAACTTTTATTTCCAACAATCCCATAAAACAAAAAAATAAATTCCAAATATCACCTTATTTTTCTAAAAATAATTTTATTAAAATAACTAAAATTTTTAGTACCGGAATGCTTTTAATGGTTTTAGGAGTAGGAGGCCTTTCTTATTCATCTGCTTCGGCCCTGCCAGGAAATTTATTATATCCTATAAAAGTAAATGTTAAAGAAAAAATTGAAGAAAAATTAGTTTTTACACCAGAAAAAAAAGTGGAGTTAGGTAAAAAAAGAATTGAAACTAGATTTACTGAAGTAGAATCATTAATAAAAAATAAAAAAATAACTTCCGAAGATTTAATAAAAATAGAATCTAAGGTAAAAATAGAAAAAGAAAAAATTGAAGAAAAATTAAATGAAATAGAAGAAAAAAATCCTGAAAAAATTAACGATAAAAAAGAAGATTTAGAAAATAAAATTAAAGAACATCAGGAAAAAATAACCCAATTAATTAAAGAAAATACTGAAGAAACAAGCGAAGAAAATTTAAATAAAGAAGAAAATCTAATCTCCCAAGAAGAAGTAAGCTTAGAAACAAAAGAAAAAGAAAGTCTTTTAAATAAAGAAGAAATAAACCCAGAAGCAAAAGAAGGAGAAAGTCTTTTAAATAAAGAAGAAATAAACCCAGAAGCAAAAGAAGGGCTACTCATCAATGACTCTAAAATCATCCCCTTCACTACTGACATTCCTACGAATAAAATAAACTAAAATAGCACTGATACCTAAAAAAGAAAATAATAAAATAAAAGGAAGATAGTTTTCTTTTTCTTTTTCTTTTTTTGTTTCATTTTTTTCTTGGATTAATATAGGACTAGCAACAATTTCATTGTAATTAATTTCTTTATTTTCTTCTTTAGATTGAACTAAGGGTTCATTACTAAAAGTTACTTTATTTAAATTATTTATTTTTTTAGGATTAGGAATAATTTTATTAAAATAATTAAAAACAATTTCACCTGTTGGCATTATTAATTTTAAATCTTTTTCATCTCCTAAAATAAAATTAGAAACTTTACCAGGAATAATTATAGATTTTTGGGCCATAATAATTGTATTTTTAGGAATGGTAAAAAATTTATTTCCTGAAGCAAGAATCCAGTGAGAAATATCAATACGGTAATCAGCATTATTAGTTAATTCAATAAAAAAATCTTTATAATCCCCTACTTTAGAAATTGAAACTGTTAAGGGAACTACTTTAATGATTATTTCATCTTTTATATCTACAATATTTGAATTTTTATTTCCATAGTATTCCAAAGAAAGATTATATTCACCAGGATAATAATAAATATGATGTATTTTTTCAAAGCCCCCAATTTTATATAAAGAAAAACCATCTCCAAAATTCCAAAAATACTTTCCAACTGCATAAGTATTTTCACCGTATTTTATTTCTAAATCAATCTCAGTTGGCTTGCCAACAAAAGCTAAATTAGATGTTAAAATTTTTGATTTAAAAACTGGAATAATTTTTTCTTTTTCTTTTTCTTTTGTGGAGCTAGTGGAAGAAGTTGAAGAAACAGAACCACTTGAGGAACTTGTTGAAGTGGTGCTTGAAGATGAAGAATTGTCTTCTTGTTCCTCCTCCTCCTCTTCTTCTTCTATAATTACATTTTCTAAACCAGGGGTTCCAGGAGAAGAAAACCATCGGCTATTAAATTTTTGCATTGTTTGTTTTGTTTCAGCATTACCAGCAGGCCAGCCAGTAGAAGCATTAATAAAATCTTGCTCAATATCATTATTATCTTTTAATTTAAGTAAATCTTCAGTGTTGTTTAAACCACTACCACCAAAAGCTCCTTGTAAATTACATTTACCAGAAAGTGGATTAGTTACTGTAGAAGTTGTACGACAAATTAAAAAATATTCTCCAGATTTAATATCTCCTGATAAAGAAAACAAAAGCTTGTCTTCGCTTTTGTAAATTTTCCAACCATCTAAATTTATATCATCAGTACTGTTATTTTTTAATTCTATCCATTCTTCATATTGACTAGCACTGGTTCCCATCCAAGCAACTTCATTGATAATTACACTTGCATGACTTATTTTAAAAAACAAAAAACCAAATAAAAATAGAAAAATAAAAATTAATTTTTTATTCATAAAATTTATAATTATTTTATAATATGTTATAATAATAACATCTTTTTTATTAAAGAAAAACAAATTTATAACTAATTTTTAAATTATATGAGTAAAAAAATAGATTTTTTAGCAATTGGAGATATTACAATGGACGTTTTTATTCATATTAAAGATGCTCAAGTTCACTGCAATTTAAATAAAGATAATTGTGAACTTTGTTTTAGATTTGGGGATAAAATACCTTTTGATTCAGACACTATAATTCCAGCTGCTGGCAATAGCCCTAATGCTTGTATTTCTGCTTCTCGTCTTGGTTTAAAATCAGCCCTCTTGTCTAATATTGGAAATGATCAAAATGGTAAAAATTGCTTATCTTTACTAAAAAAAGAAAAAATAAATACTAAATTAGTAAAAATAGAAAAAAATAAAAAAACAAATTATCATTATATACTTTGGTATGAAGACGAAAGAACTATCTTAGTTAAACACACTGAATTTAATTATCAATTACCTAAATTAAAAAATATTTCTTGGATTTATTTAAGTTCTTTAGCAGAAAATTCTTTGCCTTTTTATGCTGAATTAATAGAATCTTTAAAGAAAAACCCCCAAATTAAATTAGCTTTCCAGCCAGGAACTTTTCAAATTAAATTAGGTTTTGAAAAATTAAAAGAAATATACCAACATACTGAAATATTTTTCTGTAATGTAGAAGAAGCCCAAAAAATATTAAAAATAGAAAGTAGAGATTTATTAATTTTATCTCAAAAAATAAAAGAATTGGGACCTAAAATAGTATCAATTAGCGATGGAATTAATGGGGCTTATTTATATTACAATAATGAACTGTGGCATATTCCAATTTACCAAAATAATAAAAAAGCTTTTGAAAAAACTGGTGCTGGTGATGCTTTTTCTTCAACAATTGTAACTGGATTAATTTTAGGACTTGATCCCTTAAAAGCATTTACTTGGGGACCCATAAACTCAATGTCAGTTGTTCAAAAAATAGGATCCCAAGAAGGACTACTGTCACGCCCAGAACTAGAAGAGTATCTTAAAAATGCACCAGAAAATTATAAAATAAAAAAATTAAATTAAAAATTAATTTTTTCTTTTTAAAAGTAATTTCACTTTTTGAATAATGGCCCCTGTATCTAGTTTATAGAATTTCATTAATTCATCGACTTTGCCAGATTGGCCAAATAAATCTTTAATACCAATAAATTCAAGAGAAATTGGATAATTTTGAGATAAAATTTCTGAAACTAAAGAACCTAATCCACCAGCTATTTGATGATTTTCAGTAATTACAATTGCCCTTGTTTCTTTAGCTAAATTTATAATAGCTTCTTGATCTATGGGCTTAATAGTAGAAATATTCATAACCTTAACTTTAATTCCTTCTTTTTCTAGTTCTTTAGCGGCTAATAGAGAATAAAAAACCATTTCGCCTGTACTGATAATTCCAACTTGAGCAATACCAATTTCAGGTTCCCAAAAAATTTGTGCTTTTCCAATTTGAAATGGTGTTTCTTCTGTAGTAATTATAGGATTTTTCTCTCTAGACAATCTAAGATAGCTAGGATTTTTTGTTTTACTTATAGCTAAAGTTATTTTTTTTGCTTCTATGGCATCAC
>CAZIWS010000023.1:2739-9321 GCA_964543175.1 uncultured Candidatus Saccharibacteria bacterium | reverse complement strand
ATACATTAATCTCCTTGTTTTATAACATCTCGGACTTTCTCCCAAGTTCGGAGCAGAGTAATTTGGTGAAAGCGACCGACCCACATCTGGGAAGGTCGCTTTTACTGTTATACTTAAATTTTTTGTGATACAATCTCAAATATGGCAGTTTTTGATGAATTAAAATCTATAGCTAGTACACTAAGAGAAGCTGATAAAATACCACAATATGAGCAGATTTTGAGTATACAAGAAAAGTTGCTAGAAATGCAAAAAACAATTTTTGATTTAGAAAATGAAAACAGAGAATTAAAAGGAAAAATCAGTTTAGAAGAAAGCCTACACTTTGAAAGAAATGCTTATTGGGTAATTAATGGAGATGAAAAAATTGGTCCTTATTGTACTAGATGTAAAGATTCTGATAGTAAAATGATAAGGATGAGGATTGGTAATTATTCTTTTGGATGGGCATTATGTCCAAACTGTAAAGAATTGGCTAAATAATTATGAAAAAACAAACAATTTCACAAAAAGATTTACTTATAGAATTTTTTAAGAAGCACCCCAACAGAGATATTTCACACCCTGAAGTTGTTGATTTATTAATCCCTGAAATTCAAGAACCTGAATCAGTTAAAAATGTAGATTCGAGTGATTGTCAATTTGCTTGTGCTAATTATGTTGTTAAATGTTTAACCCTAGTCCCTAATGCTAGTAAAGATTTATTAGATGAAGGACTTAATTCTTGTATGTCTGAATGTCAAAGATGGAATAGTCAAAAAACAGGCTGTATGATTGAGGCCATTGATTGTGAATCCATGACCAATGTTTGTGGTTTATAAAAAAAATATTTTAACTCTTTTAAAAGGAGACATTGTAGAGGAAACACTAATAAATAGGGTTATACTTAATAAATATAATTTATTTAAATTAATTAAAATTAATTAATTATTTTTTTAAAAATAAAAGCTAAAAAGAAGAGTATAGCACTAACGATAACAATGGTTGCTCCGGTTGGTAAATCAAAGAAAAAAGAAAGAGTAATTCCTAATAAAACCGAAATAAGAGAAACACTAATTCCAATAATTATTGTCATTTTAAATCCTTTGCCAATTTGCAAGGCTGTTATGGCTGGGATTATAAGAAGGGCTGATACCAGCATTATACCTACCATTTTGATTGATAAAACAACAGTAACTGCAGTTAGGAGGGTAAGAAGTATATTTATGGAATTTGTTTTTATGCCCGTTGTTTTGGCATATTCTTCATCAAAGGTGGCAGAAAATAAATCCCAATAAAAAAAATAAATTACAATTAAAACTATTATTGATAATATTATTGATAAAATAACTTCAGTTTTACTAATAGCTAAAATACTACCAAAAAGATAACTAAATAAATCAACATTAAAACCATTTGAAACACTTGCTAAAATAACTCCTCCAGCAATTCCTACAGCTGAAACAATTCCTATAGCTGAATCTCCATAAATTTTTGCTTTTTCACTAATTTTTAAAATTAAAATAGAAGCAATCATTACCACAGGAATAGCTATGTAAAAAGGATAAAAACCAAAAGATAAACCCAGAGCTATGGCTCCAAAACTTACATGAGAAAGGCCATCTCCAATTAAAGACATTTTTCTTAATACTAAAAATAAACCAAGAACTGAACAAACAATAGCCACAAAAGAACCAGCCAAGAATGCTTTTTGAATAAATGAATATTGTAAAAAATTTAATATTTCCATAATTAATTATGTTGATGCCAAATAATATGTTGACCAATTTTTTTAAAACAATTAGCATCTTTTTCTTCAGAACAAAAACCAGAAATTTCTCCAAAATATTTTAATTCATGATCTAAATATATAAGTTTATTTGCATAAGACCCAATATAACCTGTATCGTGAGTAATTAAAATAATAGCTATGTTATTTTCTTTATTTAATTTTTGAACTAAGCTAAAAAAAGCTTCTCGAGAATCAGGATCAAGAGCCGTTGATGGTTCGTCAAAAATTAAAATTTCTGGATTTGATACTAAAGCTCTAGCCAGTAATACTTTTTGTTGTTGTCCACCAGAAAGTTCTGAAAACATTTTATTTTTCAAAATACTAATTCCTAAATCATTTAAAATATTATCTACTTTTACTTGGTCATTTTTTGAAATTCTTTTTGGTATTTTTTTTTGAGACAAAAGTCCAAGTGTTACAATTTCATTGACCTTTGCAGGGAAAAGAGCATTTATAGTAGAAGATTTTTGAGGCAAATAACCGATTTTACCCCAATTATTAAATTTATCTAATTTATCACCTAAAATATTTATACTTCCAGCTGAAATGGGAATTAATTTTAATATTGCTTTTATTAAAGTTGTTTTTCCTCCTCCATTTGGCCCAGCTAATCCAATAAAATCATTTTTTTTAATAGCAAAAGAAACGTTTTTCAACACCTCTGTTTGCCCATAGTGGACTGATAAATTTTTAACTTCAATAATTATTGACATAATTAATTCTTGCAATTAAGGCCAATTTTAAGATTATATAAGTTTTCTTTCATAATTGAAATATAGGAAACATTTTTTTCATAATTTTCTTTAGCTATATTATGGGCGCCATTTAAAAGAAGTAATTTAGTATTAGTTTCTTTAGCTAAGGTTTCAGCAATTTTGGGACTAGTTAATTCTTCATAAAAAATATAATTTATATTATTTTCTTTAATTTGCTTTACAAGAGAGATCATATCTTTAGCGCTTGGCTCGGAGTCAGGAGAAAAACCTTGAGCAGAAACATATTCAAAGCCATATCTTTTAGTTAGATAACCAAAAGCATAGTGCCCACCATAGATAATCTTTTTTGACCTACAATTAGATAGGCTATTTTTATATTCATTATCTAATTCATTAAGTTTGTTTTGATATAGTTTAAAATTATTTTGATAATATTCTGTATTTTGTGGATCAACTTCAACTAGGGCTTTAGTAATATTTTCAGTCATTATTTTTGCATTTTCAAAATCAAGCCAGATATGTGGGTCAACTCCATCAGGGTGATGATGATTATCATTGTTTTCTGTTTCATTTTCATGTCCTTCTTCATGAGTATTTTCTTTCATCATTTTAATACCAATACTCACATTAACTACTTTAACTTTCTTATCAGTACTTTCAATAATGTCATGAGCCCATGGTTCCATAAATTCCCCAGTATAGACGAACATTTGAGCATCATTAATTTTAGCTAAATCACTTGGCTTAGGTTCATAGGCATGGGCTTCAACTCCGGGAGGAAGAAGAAGACTTACTGCAACTTTATCTTTTCCAATTTCTTTAACAAAGTCATATTGAGGGAATAGGGTAGTTATGATTTTTATTTTTTCAGTATTTATTTCTTTTTCTTGTTTTAAATTAACTAAAGAAATACTAATTATAAAAAGAAATACTAAAATTAATATAATCCATAAAACTTTTTTATTTTCCATAAAACTTTTTTAATTTAATTTTTAATTGCAAATTGTTTGCATTTAGATTATAACAAGTTGTTTTTTAGATTGCAAATAAGTGGCAATTGGTTTAGTATTAATATATGGCTAAAGATCAATATTTTTCTGAGCTTTTAAATAAAAAAAAATTAAAAAAAACTACCAAAAGACTGGATATTTTAAGTGTTTTTCAAAAAGGATGTAAGCCTATTAATGCTCAATTTATTTATAAAGTTTTAAAAAATAAAAAAATAGATTTAACTACTATTTATCGAACATTATTAGTTTTTGAAAAAGTTGGTATTTTAAAAAGAGTTGATTTACAGCAGGATTCTGTTTTTTATGAATTAAATGGTGATCACCACCATCATATTATTTGTTTAAAATGTAAAAAAATTTCTAATTTTGAAGGTTGTCAGAAAGATGCCGATTCATTAATTCAAAAAGCTTTAAAAAATAATAAAAATTTTTCTTCTATTTCTCATCATTCTTTTGATTTATTTGGTTTTTGTAAAAAATGCTCTTTAATTAAAATAAAATAAAAAAATAATTAAAAATTTATTTATTAAATATGTGATATAATATATATATGAAATTTAGTCAAAAAGTTAGTTTTGATAATTTAGGACATGGCATCGATCAAAGCATTATAGAAGATGCGAATATTTCTATTTCTTATAATAAAGCTCAAGAAATTTTAAAAAAAGAAAGAATCTCAGAAAGAGATTTTGATACTTTGTATGGAGAAAATCAAGTTTCCGATGATTTAAGATATATGGCTGAGCATAAAATGATTTTTAAGACTGACTTGTCTAATGATACAGAAAAATTAAGAGCCAAAAAGTTTGCTTCTATCTTAGAGGCTGTTTTTATAGAAAGAGTGAATAAGGGAGAATGGCTTGGCTCTGATGTAAATATAATAATTCCTTCACAATATGATGAAATAAAAAATGGAGTTGACTCAATAGCAAAATTTAAAGAAAAAGGAAAAGCTTCTTCTTATTTAGCATTAGCAATTGATGTAACTTTTAGCAAAAAGGCTGAGAATAAAATAATAAAAATACAAGAAGATATAAAAAATAAAAAAATACCAGAAATAAAATATTTCAAAACAGAAGGATTCCAGGGGAAATTATTAAATGTCCCTAAGGTTATAATCGGGACAGACCTTAGCACTGTTAGAGAACTTTCTATTTTATGGAAAAATAATGAAGAAGAAAAAATTAAAAACCATCCTGTTCAAAAAGAAATTTTAAGTGAAATTGTAATGCAATTAGAAAAGTTTGAAAAAGAATGTTTAAAAAATAAAATGTATGATTTAGCTAATAGTTATAGTCATGCCTTAAATGTTATTTTTAAAATAGTTAAAGAAAAAGAATATGACTTAAAATCAGTTAAAGGAGGAGAAGTCTATCAAAACATAAAAAATTATTTAAATTTTTAAAATAAAAAAATGTGTTATGATATAAAACTATGATTATATTTGAAATTTTTATTATAATTATTTTGATTTTTTTAAATGGCTATTTTGCTTTAGCTGAAATAGCTCTTTTGAGTGTTAAAAAAAGTCGTCTTAAGCTCTTAGCTCAACAAGGTAATAAAAAAGCTCAAAAAGCTCTTATTTTAGTTCGTAAATCTCCAGAAATGCTTTCGACTATTCAAATTGCAATTACTTTAATTGGAATTTTAGCAGGTGCTTTTGGGGGAATTTCAATGTCAAAATATATTCAAAAGATTTTAGTTAATTTTGATTTTTTAATTATTTATAGTGAGACATTAAGTGTTATTTTTGTTGTTTTGATTATTACTTATTTCTCCTTAGTAATAGGTGAGTTAGTTCCTAAACAAATGGCTTTAGCTAATTCAGAAAAATTATCTTTAAAAGTAGCAAGTACTATATTGTTTTTTATGAAAATAACTAAACCTTTAGTTAAGTTATTAAGTATTTCTACTTTAAAATTACTTAAAATTCTTAAAATTAAAAATTCACTAGAAAATACAGTTTCTGAAGAAGAAATAAGGCTTTTAATTGCCGAAGGAACAGAAAATGGTACTTTTGAAAAATCAGAACAAAAGATGGTTGAAAACATTTTTCATTTAGGGAATCTTCCTATTAGGGAATTCATTACACCAAATAATGAAGTTGTTTGGTTAGATATAAATGATTCAATGTTAACTATTAAAGAAAAAATAAAAGGAGATGAAAGGGCTGTTTTTCCAGTTTATGATGGTAGTATAAAAAATGTCATTGGGGTAATTGAAGTAAATGATTTTTTAATTCACTTACTAGATAATGGCATTGAGAAAATAGATTTAAAATCTTTAATTCAGCCTGTAATGATAATTAAAGATAATATTCCTTCTTTAGTTGCAATAGATCGTTTAAAAAAATCTTTTATTAGTATTGCTTTGGTTGCACATAAAGATACAAATGAAATTTTAGGATTTATTAGTTTCCACGATATTCTAGAAGCAATTGTGGGTGAGTTTCAGACAGAACAATAGTTTTTAAATTAAATATTAATATATTTATTATAATATCAAACTTTCACCTGTCATTTCTTTGGGCTTTTTAATGTTAAATAATTTTAAAATTGTTGGAGCAATATCAATCAAACTACCTTCTTTTTTAAAATTTAATTTTTTATTTGTTAAAATACAAGGAACTTTATTAGTACTGTGGGCTGTGTGCTTACTATTAGATTTTAAATCAAAATTAATTTCTGCATTTCCGTGATCAGCAGTAATTAAAGCCAAACCGTTGTTTTTTTCTAATTGAGCTAAAATTCTACCTAATTGAAAATCAACTTCTTCAATGGCACTTAAAATAGCCGGTACATTAGCAGTGTGCCCAACCATATCAGCATTAGCAAAATTAACAAAAATAAAATCTGTATTTTTTTTGATTTGTTTAATGGCAGCATCAGCTACTTTTTCAGCTGACATTTTAGGCACTAGATCATAGGTTAAAAAACCCTTAGGACTTTGAATTAAAATTTGTTCTTCATTTAAAAAAGGTTTTTCTTTTCCACAATTTAAAAAATAAGTTGCATGAGCAAATTTTTCTGTTTCAGCAATATGAGCCTGTTTTAAATTATGCTCACTAATAATTTGTCCTAAAGAA
>CAZIWS010000023.1:0-2704 GCA_964543175.1 uncultured Candidatus Saccharibacteria bacterium | reverse complement strand
TTTATATTAATTGGCGGAAAAACAGTTAAGGTTTTATAATCTTTTCCATAATCAGTCATAGTTACAAAACATAAATTATCTTCTTTAACTTTATTTAAGATTTTTTTAGTTAACATTCGAACTCTATCAGGCCTAAAATTAAAAATAAAAAAAGCATCATTTTTATTTACTGAACAACTTTCTCCTTTTTTGTTTAAACAAATAAAAGGTTTTAAATACTCATCAGACTTATCCTCGGCATAGGAATTTTGAATAGCGTCTGAGGCTGATTCTGAGCAAGTTCTTCCTTTGCCTGTAAAAATTACTTCTTCAGCCAAGGCCAATCTTTCCCATCTTTGATCTCTGTCCATGGCATATAAACGACCTGAAACAGAAACTATTTCTCCTATTTTAATTTTTTTTAAATAAGACTCTAGCTCTTTAACATAACTAAAACCATTTTGAGGAGGTGTGTCTCGTCCATCAGTAAAAACATGAATAGCAATTTTTTTAATATTATTTTCTTTAGCTAAATCTAAAAAAGCATATAAATGAGAAATATGACTATGAATTCCACCTGGAGAAACTAATCCAGCCACATGTAAAACTGAATCGTATTTTTTAACATGTTCAAACATTTTATAAAAAACCTCCTTTTTTTTAAATTCACCTGAAAGAATAGCATTATTAATTCGAACAAAATCATCACTTAAAACTCTACCGGCTCCAATGGTCATGTGGCCAATTTCACTATTGCCCATTTGTTTAGCTGGCAAACCAACAGCCTCACCTGAAGCATCTAAAAGTAAATGTGGATAGTTGGCCCACAAATTATCAAAAATGGGTTTTTGAGCTTGGGCGATGGCATTGTCTTTTGTTTCTTTTCGATAACCCCAACCATCTAAAACAATTAAAATAATTTGTTTAAACATTTTTATATTATAGCAAATTTTTGCAAATATTAATATTTATATTGTATAATAGAAATGTTTTTATTATTTTTTAATTTTTAATTTATGTTAACCTATATTCTTTTTATTGTTGGTTTTGTTTTTTTAATTAAAGGGGCTGATTTTTTAGTTGATGGCTCTGCTTCAATTGCTAAAAAATTAAAAATTTCTAGTATTGTTATTGGTTTAACAATTGTTGCTTTTGGAACCTCTGCCCCTGAATTAATTGTTAATATTTTTGCTAGTGCTCAGGGAAGTAGTGAAATTGCCATTGGTAATATTTTAGGTAGTAATATTTCAAATATTTTATTAATTTTAGGTATTTCAGCTATTATTTATCCATTGGCGGCCAAAAGAAGTACTGTTTTAAAAGAAATCCCATTAAGCCTTTTAGCTATCCTTGTTTTAGGCTTTGTGGCCAACGATGTATTAATTGATGGTGCTTTATTTTCTGGAATTACTCGAATTGACGGTTTAGTTTTATTGTCATTTTTTGTTATTTTTTTATATTATTCTTTTGGTATTGCTAAACAAGAAAATGGTGATAGTAATAACGACCAAGAAGAAATAAAAGTTTTTAAAAATTATAAATCCATTTTGTTTATTTTTTTAGGGCTTATTGGTTTAGCTATAGGCGGAAAATGGATTGTTGATGGCGCTATTAAAATTGCTCAAATATTTAATGTTAGTGAATCTTTAATTGGCTTAACAGTTGTGGCCATTGGTACATCTTTGCCTGAATTAGCCACTTCAGCAGTGGCTGCTTATAAAAAACAAGCAGATATTGCCATTGGTAATATTGTTGGCTCTAATATCTTCAATATTTTTTGGATTTTAGGACTTAGTTCTATTATTAATCCATTGCCATTTAGTATTAGTTCTAATTTTGATATTTTAATGACAATATTCGCTAGCTTGATATTATTTTTTGTAATGTTTGTTGGTAAAAAACATATTATTCAAAGATGGCAGGGTATTTTAATGGTATTACTATATATAGGCTATATTCTCTTTTTAGTTTTTTTTAGATAAAAGAGATTAAATTAAATTATTATGCTTAAGGATATTGAAGAATTAAAAAAAATATATTTTAAATTTAAAAAAAAAGTTAGTTTTTCAGATATCCAAAAATGGAGTGATTTAAATCGTGATGCCATTATAAAATTTTCCAACAATATACCCCCAGCTGATATTGTTGATTTGTTAAATTTAAGAGATATTGAAACTCAAATTCATTTTTTTAAATTACTTTCAAGTCAAAAGGCTGCACAAGTTTTTTCTCTTTTAGAAACTCGTGAACAAAATAAATTTCTTTCTCATCTTTCTCCCCATGAAATAAAAAATTTATTATCTTTTATGGACCCAGATGATCGAACTAATCTTTTTGAGGAATTGCCGGGTATGGCTGCTCGAAAACTTTTAAATTTATTAGACAAAGAAAGTGCTGATGAATTAAGCAATTTACTTAATTACCCTGAAGATTCTGTTGGTAGATTTATGACTCCAGATTATATTGCCATAAGGCCCGATTGGACAATTGCCCAAGCTTTAGAGCATGTCCGCAAGTGGGGAGAAAAAAGTGAAACAAGTAATGTTGTTTATGTTACCGATAAAGATTGGAAATTATTAGGAGTTGTTTCTTTGCGTAATTTAGTTATTAATCCTGTTGAAAGTATTGTAGAAAAAATAATGAAAAAGCCGGCAATTTCAGTATTTGCTTTAAATGATCAAGAAACTGCTTATAAGACAATGCAAAAATATGATTTACATGTTTT
>CAZIWS010000022.1:4058-9952 GCA_964543175.1 uncultured Candidatus Saccharibacteria bacterium | reverse complement strand
TCATGCAATTGAATTGTTTGTTGTTCTTTCCGCATTTACGTACCAGAAAATTGCTGGATTATTAATTCTGCTTCTGCTACGATTTAACACATAAGGATTGGGCTTTTCCCGGTCGACAGATGGGCTTTGGACTTGTTCCGAGGCCCTTTTGTTTTTCAAGGAAACTTCTTAATATTTAGATTCTTACCTTGAATGATATCAAATGCCCGATTGGGTTGATCTGGTCTCAATATTTTCAGCGCAATTGGACGAGCCACGAGGTCAGCCAATTGTAGTCCGCTTGAGTTGCTGCGCTTATCAACAAACACCAGTTCGAAACGAATTTTAGAGAAATCAGTCGCTTTATAGCCCCATCTTGCCCGGTTATCACAAATCCGCCTAAATTCGAGCTCAAGCTCTCTATCCTCTTTATTCCCTCTGCTTTCAACAAGGATATGGACAATCTTTCCTGTCTGCCCGCGATCACACAGCCTGGCCAGCATCCTTTCCATACAGAACAGCATAGAAATCTCATAGGGATTAAAAGGATCCGCATAGCGGCTACGGTGCCGTTCCTTGTCAATAATGGCTGTCACAATTTCAAATGGCGATTCCTCAACTATCGTGTTGAGTCGGTTGAAAAAGCATTCCCGCATTTCACGATTTGTGCGAAGAACCCCAAAAGGTCCTTTTTCTTTCCGAATATCATGTTCATGAAGAATGACCTGATCATGACCCCAAAAATCGAGCTTAAGTTGCTGGATAGCTGGCACAATTTTGTTTATGTAGTCGTCCTTTGCAATCATACAAAAGACAAGAGCGAATAGCGGAAATTGGGGATCTATCGTCGCCAAACCATGATCGCCACTTTCGTCGGCAAAAATCAGATAATCGCTGTATTCATGTATTTCTTCTACGCTAACTGACAATTACCTCTCCTCCGGCAGCACGACTAAAAACGCAACCACTTCAAAGTCATTGATCCCGGCAAATTCCCCCTTAATGGCGTGGGTGCCACCAGGTGAAAAGAGGCTGGCAACGGCTCGTTCTTCACTCTTGCCGACAACCGAGGCGATTGAAGCGCTTAGCAGGCGTTGGGCATGTCGCATATCTTCACCCTGTTTGGTGCTTTTATCAAAACTGGCACAGGCAGCAGCATCAGGAAGATCACGCCCCATACAGAGCCGCTTTAACCTGTCCAGAATCCGTTTGGCCTGGGTGTAGGGCAACAACACCATGCCATCATCCCCCACATGCAGCTGGAAGTGCGGCGCCAGAGGGTAGCTGGTTTCAGCAATCTTGCTGGCGGCTGCACCTTCTGCACGAAGACAGAAGATAATGCCCGGTTGAATCTCTACTTCGGTAGTGGTGACAACGGCACTGGTTCCTAATGGTAATGATTCTAGCTTGCCGGGGTGGGCTTTGAGATACTGCGCCAGATCAATGCGGAAGTCTGTCAGGGTAAGGTCGGTTATGGATACCCCTGTGGAGAGGTCTTCAAGATCAATAACCGCATCTTGGAGCTTGAGGAGTTGTTTGCGCCGGTATTCCAGATCGTTCATCTGGTTGCCGGACTGCTGCTCAATCAGGTTCTCTTCACCTGTAGCAGAGATATCCAGGAGTACCATACGACCGCTTACCCTTTGCTCCAGGTTGATGTATTCCTCCAATTCCATATTTGGCCAGAAGTTGACCAGCTGGATACGTTCATTGGGGGAGCCGATACGGTCTATCCGCCCAAAGCGTTGGATGATCCGCACCGGGTTCCAGTGTATGTCGTAGTTAATCAGCCAATCACAATCCTGCAGGTTCTGCCCCTCTGATATGCAGTCGGTGGCTATCAGCAGGTCGAGTTCACCTTCATGGGCAAGGTCTTCAGGCCGTTCTTTTGAACGGGGCGAGAATGCTGTGAGGATGGTGGCCAGATCTTTGCGCAATCCCGGAAGAGTGGTCTGGTTACGGCCAGCACCAGTGACCAGGGCGGTTTCTATCCCTAGAGTCTCTTTTGCCCAGCTTGCCAACTGCTCATACAGGTAAGTTGCAGTGTCGGCAAAGGCGGTAAAGACGATGATCTTACGATTGCCTTCGTTACTGGGATGGTGACACTTGTGGGTGATGACTTCTTGCAGGGCTGCCAGCTTGGCATCACGGCTAGCAGTTACCTGTTGTGCAGCTGCATACAGGGTTGCCAGGCGGTTGCGGTCTTCAATCAGATCCTGTTTCCAGCGGATCAAGTCTACATCTCCCAGTAACACCTTGACCTTGCGGCCGACCAGTAGGCTTTCAAAGGCAGGATCATCAATATCCACATCTGCAATGTCCAGCTCTTCAAAATCATTTGCATGGGCCTCAATGCGGGCAAGGGTTGCCTCTACATCATGCAGTTGACGCTTTACGGTGAGGGCAAATGAGGAAACGGCACTTTCCATTCGCTTCAACACGTTGACACGCAACAGATGGATCAAACTCTCTTCCCGGTCAACCTGCCGGAAGAATCCCTCGCCACCACGAACCTGGGTGCTGTATTTGGCATCGTAAGCAGCCTGCTTGTTGGGTAGCACATAACGCAAAGGCGCGTATGATGCAAGATTGAGACGGCGGATCTCGGTATTGATTTCACGGATTGAACGGAATTCACCGGCACGGTCCACATCTGGCTTGATGTTGATCGGCTTCAGGCGTTCCGGGAAGCGGCCTGTTTCGCTGATTCCGTAGTATTTCTCAATATGTTTGCGTGAACGCGCGATGGTGAGTTGATCCAGCAGGGTGAAGTAATCAAACCCCAGCATCTCAATCAGCCGCGTAGGCGTCTTTTCAGATTCTTCCAGATCCAGCCAGCGGTTGAACTGTTTCTGTGCCAGCCTAGTGGTGTTGTCAATACTGGTGATGCCGTGGTCAATCAATGCCGTGTCGTCACCTTCTGTTGCAAAGGCAATCTGGTTACGTAGATCTGCCAGACGGTTATTAACCGGAGTTGCTGAAAGCATCAGGATGCGGGTCTTGACACCTTCTTTGATTATACGGCGCATCAGGCGGTCATAGCGGGATTCTTTTCCTTTATGAGTGGCCTTGTTACGGAAGTTATGGGACTCGTCAATAACCACCAGATCATAGTTACCCCAGTTAACATGGGTCAGATCAATATCACCGGATGAGCCATTATCACGGGACAGGTCAGTATGATTGAGCACATCGTAGTTGAAACGGTCGGCAGCCAGAATGTTGCGGCGATCATTGGCTTTGTAGATTGTCCAGTTGTCGCGCAGGCGCTTGGGGCAGAGTACCAACACACGGTCGTTACGCAGTTCATGGTACTTGATGATGGCCAATGCCTCGAAGGTTTTACCCAAACCGACACTGTCAGCGATGATGCAACCACCAAAACGGTTAAGTTTGTCTATGGCACCAACCACGCCGTCACGTTGAAACTTGAAAAGCTTCCTCCAGACAATGGTATTACGGATACCAGTGGCTGATTTGACAATACGGTCTTCATCAAGTTCATCACCCTGGTCTTTGAACAGGTGATGCAGGATCAGGGTGTAGATAGTGAAGGGATCACGGTGCTCTGCCAGCTCTTGCAGGGATTTTATCACGGCATCTTTTATATCCGGTGATGAAGGCAGGCTGTTCCAGAGAGCGGTGAACCATGAACCGAGCATGGCCGATTCTTCGGGACCTTCTGCACGTTGGATCAGGCTGAACTGATTGCCTGGTGTCAGGCCGAGTCCCTCAGTAGTGAACGGACAATTGCCGGTTATAATCGTCTGTTGGCTGGTGTCTGGATGGTGAGCGATGATCGCTGGCTGAGGAATGGAGGTAGGAACCCCACGAACCTCTGCATTCTTTTGAATCCATTCATTACAGATTTTAGCCAACCAACGCACCTGGAGCTGATTACGTGAAGAACGGTCTGCTTGGGTACCAATCAGGCCAAGGTCTGTGCCTTCTGCTGACGGAATGACTAAACGGCAGTGATTGAGTTTTTCAAATAAGCTGCGGAGTTCAGCATAGGCAAATAATGAGAAGGCCGGAGTGGCAATGTCTAGTTCAGATTCTGGATGCAGACTTTTTCGCAATTCGTCTACTACACGATCGTTGCCACTGTTTTTTATCAGCCTCATAACTGCTGGCTCCTGATAGCGTAGTTTGTATGTGCCCGACTCACTTCTTCCGCCACCTTTCCCCTCAACCACTCCGGCTCCAGCACCTCAACATGACTGCCATGCTTCAGTATCTCCATCATGATCTCCACCTCATGGGAGGCCGGGATGGTCAGCAGCAGGCTACCGTCTTCCAACAGCTCTTCAGTCTGCCCCTCGTGCCAGACCTCACCCCTGATCCAGCGGCTGCGCTCCGGTGAGAACCTGAGCTTGACGTTGAAGCTCTCGCGGTTCTGGAAGATGCCGAAGGTGTTCTCCAGAAACGGCTGCCACTCTGCCTTGGGCCGGATGCTGAACTCCTCAGCCTCCACCGTGCAGAGGGTCATCCGGCCCAGCACAAAGTCGCGCCATTCATTACGCATATGGCAGAAGGCGATCAGGTGCCAGGTGCCCAGGTAGTTGACCATGTGGTGCGGCTCTACCGTGCGCATGGTGCTGGCTGAGGTGGTGGGGGAGTAATAGCAGAACGACAGTAGTCGGCCCTGAATCAGGGCGCTGGTGACGTTCTGGAAGATGATCGGGTCGGTGGGGCTGATCCCTTTCCAGCGGAATGAAAAGGCCTCCTCTGGCCGGGCCTTGCCCGGCAGGCTGGCGGCCAACAGCGACCCCAAGTGGGTGGCGATGTTGCCCAGCTCTTCGCCGATACTGCCGGCCGAGGCCTCGGTGATCAGCTTGCGGGAGATCAGCAGTGCCAGCAGCTCATCCTGGCTAAGCCGCATGATCGGTAACTGGAAGCTTGGATCGGTGTAGAAGTAGCCCTTGCGGGATTCGTCATACTCCAGCGGGGCCTGGAGACGGTCGCGGAAGTAGTCGATGGAGCGATGGGCGGTCTTGGTGGCGGTCTCAAACTGCTCAGCCAGCTTGGTGGCGTTGGGATAGCGTCCGTGCCGGGCTTCGTTATCGAACCAGATGAACCGCTCTAAAAAGAGTTGATCCCCCAAAACAAAACCCCTCTTACAAAAGGTGGTATAGACCGGAACTCGTGTATACCCCATATGGACGCCAGCGTCAAACTACCCGCCAGTATGGAAAAGCTCAAAGCAGCTTGGTTGTAAGATGATAAATTTGTAGATCAGGTTTATTGAGCCCGGCCTTTAAGCCCGTTCAGCAGTATTTAAGACCATAACCGGCAATTCATCGGACAACTAAAACTTTTCTAGTTTTCGAAACTATTTCAAAAATACAAAACTAAATAGCACTGTAATTACAGTCAATAACACGTAATTATCAGGCGCTTGGTCTACACCTGAAATGCTGCAGAGGTGCATCTGAAAGGCACCCCAAAAGCAATTAACTGTTTGTTATGCAAATATCCTCTAACTGCGACAGTCAGCTGTCACTTAAGCTACAGACAACAGCCTTTTAAATGCCTTGCGAAAGCGTATAATTGTTAGAAATTACATAGCTTATTTGTATTTAGATTTAAAATTGTTTTCAACCAATACACATGGCTGGGCCGCACACCCTCTATTTACGATCTAGCCTAGCGCTTGAGGCTTTCCAGGTAGGCCTGATGCGCCACCTGCTTTTCCAGCACCTTGTCCTGAGGGTAGGTGGCTTCGATTTCTTTAAGCAAGGCGTTGTGCTCTGCCATCCATGGCTCAGGTGTTTCTGCATAGATGGTCAGATAGCTGGTGGGCCAGTCCCAGACCGGTTCTGTTTTACTGATCTTGAAGTGGCATTCGTTCAACTTCTTACCGAAGGTTTTCTGCATATAGCTGGCTACCTCGGCCGTGTAGTCACTGCCGATCA
>CAZIWS010000022.1:0-3958 GCA_964543175.1 uncultured Candidatus Saccharibacteria bacterium | reverse complement strand
CCGAAGGTTTTCTGCATATAGCTGGCTACCTCGGCCGTGTAGTCACTGCCGATCAAGGTTGGGGTGAACATGCCGGGGAAGTGGTGATCTGGCTTCAGGTAGTGGCGCATGTTGTCCAGGGCTTCGTGGATGTCGTGCACGTAGTTGGTCATCCAACAGACCGGGAAGTCGAGCTCTGCTTCACCAAAGATCGACGAGGTGTTCAGCTTGAAGTACACGTGCAGATCACGACCCAGCCGATCAAAGACTCTGTTGGGTTTTGGTTGAAAGGTTTCTGCGGGGCGGAAGGTGCGGGTTTCTGACCAGCTCGAACAGGTTGGCATAGCCCCCTTCGCCGGCGAACGAGAAGACCAGCTTTGGCGCCAGGCCGCAGTCCAGCCAGGGCATCATCCTCCTGATCATGCACTCGATCGAGATGATTTGTGCCTTATGGCCCCAGTAGTCGCTGAGGAATGCGTTGGATGAGACCATGTCGGCCAGCTGCTGCGCAAAGTGTAAGCGGTATTTTGAACGGGCAATTCGAGCCGCCTTGAGACCGATGCTGAACAACAGCGGCAGCTGCTCATAGGCTGCGGCGTAACAGGCCAAGGTAAGACCGTTATCGTCCTGCCGTTGTGCCATATGTCCCTTGCGCACCAACTCCTTCACAAGCGGCAGCTTTGCTTTGATCTCCGCTTCTTTGCCTTGGGTGCGCCGCTTCATAGTGTCCTCCTGATCAGTCCCTGCGTCCACTTAATAACTTCTTCGTCCATGGCGGCCTCCGTGGAGAGGTAGCTTCTGTCGGGGCGACAGTCGAGCCGCCACAGATCCAGACGGTCTGCGTCCCAGCAGGTGCCGATGGTCGGTTCCTTGGTGATCATGCCCCGGTCGTGGTAGCGGCAGGCCCGGTCCAGCAGTTCCAGTTCATGTTCATCCAGCCCCAGGTGCTCCTTGTTCAGTCTGGCCGCCAAACGGGCAGCACGCATGCCATGGTGGCGGTCGGCCTTGTCGGTCTGCCGACAGGCGTCGTGGAGAAAGGCGAATAGCCCAACCACCTTCTGATTGGCACCGGTTAAGGGGGCCAGGAACATGCCGATTCGCCAGACGCGAGTCCAGTGGTCAATGCCGTGGATGCCGTCCCAGGGTAGCTGGTGCTGCTGCTTGATATAGGTGAGAAGCGTTCCGTCAACCATGTTTTATCCGTCACTACAGGGTAATTTGTATGAAAGGGTCATGGGTTTTCGTGCTGCAGGCTGGTCTCGTCCAGCACCCTGATATTAGCCACAAACTCTTCTATTGCCTCTTGGGGAACAGCGAGAGTTTGCATCCGGTGCCTGAATTTATCACGATCAACCTCAACCTGGATTCCGCTGGCTTCACGGAGAGCATCTTGCACCTGGACCCGATACCTGTCGTCTCCTGAGGTACTGACGGCGCACTTGCCGGCAGGATAGAGTTTCATGAATACGAAACGGGCACTGTCGCCTTTGCCTGGTGCGAACCCTCCGGTTTTGTCGTTCGTGGTATCAACGGCCTTTCCTCCAGGCCCTGCTGCGTTCTGGTCTGCGATACCGGTAATCCGCTTTCGATAGCTCTTGTAGACCAATACAGCCCCAGCAATAACGACAACCATAACTACAAGTGTATTCAGCATGATTGCCCCCTGACTCAGCTATGACGTGCCCCAAAGGCGGCCGTGGCCAGTTTGAAGGTGGTGTCGTGAAGTTGCAGCACGGCGTCGATGTTGCCCTGTTCGTCCTGCTGGTAGCCGCCGGCCAGGCTGACGCTGACCTTGCGTCCCATCTCGGCGGCCAGGCTGAAGACAATCTGATCCCGTTCGGCCAGCTCGCGGGTGGTGAGTACGCCCCCCAGCGGGTCGGCAACATGGGGGTCTACTCCTGCGTTAACGATCAGCAGGTCTACATCATCGAACCTCCGCACGATGCCGGGCAGCCTTCTTAGCCAGTCTTTGGCTGCGGCACCGCGCTGCAGGCACTCCTTGCCAAAGCTGTAATGTTTGATGAAGTTGAGCCCCAGCGTGGTGATGATGTTTTCCGTGCCGTTGCCGTGGTGATTGTCCAGATCGATGATGCCAACGTTTTTGGCACCCTCCTGATGAGCCCGGATGGCGGCCATGGCCAGAAAGTTGAAGGTGCAGTAGCACATGCCGTGATTATAGCAGGCATGGTGGGCACCGGAGGTGGGGCTGAAGGAAAGCTCGCCGATTTTGAGGCTGTGCAGGGCCGAGGCCACCATGCTGCCGCATACCCAGGGCAGGGCCAGTGCCACCTCCGGGTTGAAGCTGCCAAAGCCGTTTGGGTACTTGTAGGCGAGCACCCCTTCCACATAGTCACGGTCATGGGCCAGGCTCATCTCATCAACAGTAAGCGGAGCGAAGGAGCAGAGCTCGAGCGGTATGCCCAGACGCTGCCAGCTGGCCACCACTTTGGCCGGCTTGGACGCCGACGGACTGAAGGAATCATTGAACCCGACCGACTGGCGTTCGTCGTAGAAGACCTTGACGGTGTAGCCCTGTGGGACAGGAGGCGGAGGTGCGGTGTTGGTGGCGCAGTACTGGCAGAACGGCTGGCCATCTTTCAGGAACTTGACCCGACCGGTGCCGCCGCAGGAGGCGCAGCTCAAGTCCAGGGCTCGCCAGTTCATGATCAGGTCGTAGGGTTTGGTGGGCAGGATCTGCATCTGGTCGGTGGCCATGGTGCTACCCTCCCAGATACCTGGTAAGTTCGGTTACCAGGGTTGATGGATGGAGCAGTCGGGCGGGGATGCGATCGCTACCGAAGAACTCCTGGCGCCAGGGTTGGCGCTTGACCCAGTCCATCAGGGACTGCCAGCCCTGCCAGGTGGTGAAGTCCACACCGTGGATCTGGGTGATCTGTTCGAGCAGGGTCTGTTCGTAGCTGGCCATGACATCCTCTGGGGAGTGAGTGATGATGCCAGCATAGCAGCATACCCTCCCCAAGGAGTGTCACAGGTGTCGGCGATTTTTAAATTTCATTTGTTCCCATGGTTGTTCCCACGACAAAAGAAAAGAGGTTAGGCGATTTGCCTAACCTCTTGTTTTCTTTGGAGCGGGAAACGGGATTCGAACCCGCGACCTTCAGCTTGGGAAGCTGACACTCTACCACTGAGTTATTCCCGCATTTGAACTTGAAATTTATAACAAATGATGTTGCAATCGTCAATTTCAAACTGATACATCAATCCCAACCTTTTTTCAAATGCAGGAGTTTACAATCAAATGTCCAAAAATGGTTCACGACCACTTTGGGCTTCACGCCTTGGTTTTGTGCTGGCTGCTGCTGGCAGTGCCGTTGGTCTTGGCAATATCTGGAAGTTTCCTTACATTACCGGTGCCAATGGCGGCGGTGCTTTTGTGTTGGTGTACCTAATCTGTATTACAGTGGTTGGTCTGCCGCTTATGATGGCGGAACTGATGATCGGCCGTAGCACGCGACGAGATGCGGTGGGTGCTTTTATTGATCTTGCAGGCAAGCGGTCTGCCTGGAAGTTTACAGGCTGGCTTGGGGTTGGTGCAGCCTTTGTGATCAGCTCGTATTATTCTGTTGTTGCAGGATGGAGCCTTGAATATCTGTACAAAGCATTTGCCAACGGTTTTTCCAGCAAGGCAGCTTTTGATATAGAAAATATGTTTCACAGTCTCTGCGATAATCCAGGCAGGTTAATTCAGTGGCATTTTATTTTTATGAGCTGTTGCCTGGGTATTGTTATTGGCGGTGTACAAAGAGGTATTGAACGTTGGAGTAAAATCCTGATGCCAGCTCTTTTTGTACTGATGTTTTTGCTTTTTATCAATGGATTACTTGCCCCTGGTGCCAGGCAAGGGCTGGCTTTTATGTTTTTCCCTGATTTTAGCAAACTTACTCCAGCTGCAATACTGGAAGCATTGGGGCATGCTTTTTTTACTTTATCCCTTGGCATGGCAGCAATGATCACTTAC
>CAZIWS010000021.1:0-10575 GCA_964543175.1 uncultured Candidatus Saccharibacteria bacterium | reverse complement strand
GTTGAACTTGAGCTTACTGGCCTTGAACTTCCTTCTGGCTCGTTAATCTTTAAATTAACTCGAGCATTATTTTTCATACCAATAACACGAAGAAGAGTTCTAATAGCTTTTGCAGTATTTCCCATTCTTCCTATTATCTTGCCCATATCAGCAGGATTAACAGTTAAGCTTATGAGAACACCCATTTCATCAACAGTACGATCGATTTTTACATCGTTCGGATTATCAACGAGAGCTTTTACTACATACTCTAAGAATACTTTGTCAGCGTCTTGCATAATGTATTTCTGAATTATTTTATAATTTTTCTACCCAAGGCAAATCGGCCTTAAGATGAAATCGTGCAGCTTCCCGACCAAAGTAACTGCTTTTTAAATTATATCTTTTTGATAATTTTGGTCAAGGACATAGTCCTATAAAAATTAAAATAAAAAATATAAATTATTTCTTGGCCTTCAATTCTTTTCTTTTTTGAGTTATTTTCTTTCTAGGTAATACATTTTTCTTTTTACCATCAATTACTTTTTGATGAACTAAAAAATTATGCATAGTATCTGAAACCTGAGCACCCTTGGAAATCCAATACTTTATTCTTTCTGCATTAAATTTAGCTTCTCCTATTTTAGGATTATAGCTACCAATGATTTCTAAAAATTTTCCACTTTTGGTGGCATTCTTAGAATCAGTTAAAACAGCCCTAAAAGATGGATCATTTTTTCTACCTATTCTTTGTAATCTTATTTTTAACATTCTTTCATATTAGCACAATTTATAAAAAAGGCAACCAAAAAAACTAAACACACTAAGGAGAGTCCTTGCTCTGCTTAGTTTTACTTAAATTAATATGCTATATTTATAAAATGGCTTTAAAAAAGAAGAAAAAAGATAAAAATCTTAACAAAAAGAAAATTGAAGGAATTATTTCCTTAAACAATAAAGGAATTGGTTATTTATTAATGCCCCAAAATCAAAAAGATATTGAAATTGATTTCCCCTACTTAAACAGTGCTTTAAATGGAGATTTAGTTCAAATAGAATTAATTTCCAAAAATAAACATAATGAAAGTGGTAAAGTGGTAAAAATAATTTCTCGAGCTAAAAATAATTTTGTAGGAATTTTAGAACAGGAAGCAAATTTAATTTTTCTTAAACCAGATGACATTAAAATGTATACAGATATTTTAATAGATTTTAAAAATTTAAATAAAGCACAAATTGGACAAAAAGTATTGGTTAAAATTATTTCTTGGGAAAAAGATAAAAAAAATCCAAAAGGAGAAGTAATAAAAATAATTGGAAAACCTGGAGAAAATGAAACAGAAATGAAAGCAATTGCATTAGAAAAAGGATTTGACTCTTTACCACAACAAGTAGAAAAAGAAGCTCAAAAAATAAAACAAAGAGGAATTTTAAAAGAAGATTATTTAAATAGAAAAGATTTCAGAAAAACATTAACATTTACAATTGACCCAGAAGATGCCAAAGATTTTGATGATGCTATTTCCTTTAAAGAATTAAATAAAGATTTGTTTGAAATTGGAATTCACATAGCTGATGTTTCTAATTATGTAAAAGAAGGAAGCGAAATAGACAAAGAAGCTCAAAAAATAACAACTTCTGTTTATTTAGTTGACCGAACTATACCAATGCTTCCTGAAATACTTTCTAATGATTTATGTTCTTTGGTTCCCAATAAAGACAGATTAACTGTAAGTGCTGTTTTTACTATTGATAAAAATGGCAAAATTTTAAGCCAGTGGTTTGGAAAAACAGTTGTTTTTTCTAAAAAAAGATTTAGCTACCAAGAAGCTGAACAAGCAATCAAAAATCCAAATTCTCTTTATCACAAAGAATTAACTATCCTCAATAAAATAGCTAAAAAATTAAATAAAGAAAGATTTAGCAATGGTGCTTTGTTTTTAGAGCAAGAAGAAGTTAAGTTTATTTTAAATAAACAAGGTAAAATTATCCAAATAGTTAAAAAAGAAAGAGGAGATTCAAATAAATTAATTGAAGAATTTATGCTTTTAGCAAATAAAAAAGTTGCTGAATTAATTTCTTTAGATCATAAAAATTTAAACAAAAAAGATAATATTTTTATTTATCGAATACATGACTTACCTAGTAAAGAAAAAATGTTTGATTTATTAACTTTTTTAAAAGGAATGGGCCATAATTTACAAATAAAAAATGGAATTATTCCTCCAGGAGAATTAAATAAATTACTAGAAAAACTAAATGGTAAAAATGAAAAAGAAACAATTGGCAAAGCGATAATTAAATCAATGGCCAAAGCAATTTATTCAACAAAAAATATTGGCCATTATGGTTTAGGTTTTGATTATTATACTCATTTCACATCCCCTATTAGAAGATATCCTGATATTATGGTTCATCGATTTTTATTAGATTATTTGGCAAATAAAAAAATAAGAAAAGAAAAACTAATAGAATATCAAAAAATTTCTGAAAGATCTTCAGAGCAAGAAAAAAAAGCGACTGAGGCAGAGCGCTTGTCTATTAAATATAAACAAGTTGAATATATGTCTGATAAAATTGGACAAAATTTTACTGGCATCATAAACAGCATAACCAAATGGGGTATCTATGTAGAAGAAAAAGAAACTAAATGTGAAGGGTTAATACAAATGAGAAATATGAAAGATGATTTTTATATTTTTGATGAAAAGAAAATACAATTAATCGGACAAAAACATAAAAAAATATATAAAATTGGTAATATTTTAAAAATAAAAGTTCAAGCTGTAGACTTAGAAAGAAAAACAATAGACTATGTTTTAATATGAGTAGAAAAATAAAATATCTTTTTTTAATATTAATTTTAATTTTTCTGGGTTTTTGCCTAACTTTTTATTATTTAGAAAATGAAAAATTAAATAACACAGAAAATCAAATAAAAACCGAAGAAAATGAAAATAAAAATGAACCCCATTATTTTATTAAAAACACAGCTCCTCTTAAAATAACAGCTGAGTCCTATTTAGTGGGAGATTTAGAAAACAATAAAATAATTTTAGAAAAAAATATTGAAAACAATCTTCCAATTGCTTCAATTTCTAAATTAATGACTGCTTTAATCCCTTTTGAAGAAAACAGCTTAGAAAATATAGCTCAGGTATCAAAAAATGCCTTAGCAACTTATGGTAAAAATGGAGATTTAATTTTAAATGAAAAAATAAAAATATCAGATTTAATATATCCCCTATTATTAGAATCAAGTAATGATGCCTCAGAAGTTATTGCTGAAAGCTTTAATCGAAATATTTTTTTAGAAAAAATGAATTTAAAAGCAAGGGAATTAAAACTTTTTTCAACTTCTTTTGAAGACCCTAGTGGACTTTCTGTTAATAATAAATCAAATGCTTTAGATCTTTTTAATTTTACTAAATATTTATTAAATAATTATCCAAACTTACTTCAAATAACAACCCAAAAAAGTTTCAATAATAAAAAACATACTTGGTTTAATAATAGCCAATTTTTGGGAATAAATAATTATTTGGGAGGAAAAAGAGGTTATACAGACAAAGCACTCCAAACAGCCCTTTCGGTATTTTCTGTTCCATTAGGTCAAGAAGAAAATCGTAATATTGGAATTATTTTATTGCGTAGTTCTGATAGAAAAAAAGATATTAAAAATATTTTAGATTATTTAAATAAAAATATTTTTTATGGCACTGCTAAAGAAGCTGATATTGCTTGGTCTAAAACAAATTCATTAGCAATAGAAAAAGAACCAGAGTTTATTAATCTTTTATTTGGTGGTGATTTAATGCTAGATCGTGGAGTAAAAAACTCCGTTATGAAAAACTTTAATGGTGATTATTCTTTACTATTTAAAAATTTAGACTTAATACAAAAAAGCGACATTACTTTTGCTAACTTAGAAGGACCGGCCTCTGACCAAGGAAAAGATATGAAAAATTTATATTCTTTCCGAATGAATCCTTCAATTATTCCTGTTTTAAAAGGAGTAGGTTTTAGTATTGTTTCCATGGCCAATAATCATGCAGGCGACTGGGGCTTAGATGCTTTTGTAGATACCTTGGCTCGCTTAAAAGAAAATGAAATTTTATATACTGGTGGAGGTAATAATTTAACTGAAGCCCAAGAACCAATTATTATTGAAAAATATGGTATAAAAATTGGTTTTCTTGGTTTTTCTGATGTTGGTCCAGAATGGATGAAAGCTAAAAATGAAAAAGCAGGTATTTTATTAGCAAATGATCCTAATTTAAATCAAATTATTCAAAATGCCTCAAATAAAGTTGACCATCTAATTGTTTCTTTTCATTTTGGAAATGAATATAAAAAAATACATAATGCCAGACAAGAAAATTTAGCTCATCGAGCAATTGATAATGGAGCAAAAATTGTAATGGGCCATCATCCTCACGTAATCCAAGATACAGAAGTTTATAAAAATGGTTTTATTGTTTATTCATTGGGAAATTTTATTTTTGACCAACACTTTTCAGCAGACACAATGGAAGGCATGTTATTAGAAATTAAATTAAATAAAATTGGCGAAATGTTTATTAAAAAAAATATAATAAAATTATCAAAAATTTACCAACCAGAAACCTTAATTCAAGGCAAAGAAGAAAAAATAATTTTTAAAGTAGATTAAAATTATTGCTCTATTTTATTTATTAAAATATTTTTAGGATCAAAAACAACCAAATCCAGTAAATTTATTTCTCTGTCTTTAAAAACTTCTTCGTTTCCTTGTGATATTTCTTTAACCAGCATTCCATCATACTTTTGCTTAATATTTTTTATTTTTTCTTCTTCTGAATGCCAATCAAATTTTTTAGGTAAAATTTTTATATTTTTTAAATTTACAAAACAACCATACAAAAAAGAATTTTTACCTTCATCTATTCTGTTTTTATGGTGATAAGATGCTTCTTGTTTTTTTCCTAAAAAAGTTCCCACAGGAAACTCACCTGAAAAACTAGACAGCTTTGGAATTTCAAAAAATCCTTGATCGTTAGGAGCATAATCTGTGCCTCTCCAGACCATTAATGGTTCGCCATTTTCATCTAATATTTTACTATAATCTGACAAATGTGGATTAAAATTTTTATTTACAATCTCTGCTTGTACTTTAGAAATTTCGTGTAAAATAGTAATTCTTTGATCATTCCAATCTTTTATCAATTGACCATAATGATTATTGATGTCATTTTTTTCTTCGTCGCCCATCTTAAACGCTGGATTATTATTATTTAACCTTCTTAATTTGTATTCTTTTAAGTTTTCTATATACCTTTGAATATACGAAAGACTATCTTCTTCTAAGGATTTTAAATACTGATGTTTCATCCAATTTTTTAAATCTTCTTTGTTATATTTTTTTTCCCAATCACCAAACCACTTTTTAAAAGAAGGCGTGCGAACCATTTTCCATTCTTTTTCTGCTAAATTAGAAACTTGTCCATTGGGCGCTAATAATTCTTTTTTCTCATTATAATTTTCTGGTTTTATTATTACTTGTTCTATTTCATTGATTATTTCTTGATATAATTTATTTTTTAAAAAATTATCTTGATTTAATTCTTTTTTATCCTTTTTATCTAAAGATAAAAAAGTATCAGGTTTTTCTGCTTCAGGTTTAGGCTTAGGTTTAATTTCTAAATTAAATTCCAAACTCATGATATTATTATCATATCTTTATAATTATTATTTTGCAATTGCTTGGGCTTCGTCAAATTTAACAGAAAGGAGCTTAGAAGAACCATCTAGTCCAACAGTTACTCCATATAAAACACCTGCTCGAGACATGGTTTCTCTATTGTGAGTTACCACAATAAGCTGAGAATGCTTAGAAAGTTTTTCTAACATATCGCCATATTTACGAGAATTAGCTTCATCTAAAGCGGCATCGGTTTCGTCTAAAACAAGAAAAGGAGGTGGATTAACTTGAGTCATGGCAAAAAGTAAAGCAATGGAAGTGAGAGATCTTTCCCCTCCAGAAAGAGCGTTTAATTCTTTAACTTTTTTATGAGGAAGAGAAACATGTATTTCTACTCCTTGTTCTAAATTTTCTTCTTCTTCAATTATTTCTTCATCTTTTTCATCTAAACTTTTTCTTTTTTTAGTTTCATTAATTATTTTAAGAGAGCCACTTCCGCCACCAAACATTAATGAAAAAAATTCTTTAAATTCAAAATTAATTTTTTCAATACCCTTCTGAAAATCTAAATCAATTTTTTCTTTTAAATCTAACATTAATTTTTTCAAAGATTCAATGCTAAGAGCTAAATCTTCAGTTTCTTTATTTAAAAATTGCTCTCTTTCAGAAACTTCTTGAAATTCTTTTAAAACTTCATTGCCCCCTCCTAGTCCAGCATCTTCTAGTTTTATTTTTATTCTTTCTAATTTTTTTCTTAAAATATCTTGACTTTCTTTATTGTAAATATCAACAATTTCAAAGTTTTTATAAAACATAATATCGGGGCCGATTAAAACACTTCCTTCATTTAATTCATTTTCAAAAGATTCAAATTCTTTTTTAAGACTCTCTTCTTTAACTGAAATGATTTGTAAAGAAGAAGAAAGTTCTTGATGCTTAACTTTTAAAATAAATTTTTCTTTTTCATCATTTCTTTCTTTTTGTAACTGATCTGATATTTTATTTTTCAAAATTTGAATATTTTCATGAATTGCTTTTTCTTCTTGTTCTATTTCTTGTATTTGTTGTGAAATTTCTTTTTGAGTATTTTTTAATTTTTCTAAATTAGAACTATCAAAATTACTAAAAGACTCTTCTTTTTCAAAATTTTTAGCAAAACGGTTTAAAATATCTTTAACTTTACCTAAAATAGGAGCGACGTTTTGAATTAAATCCATATACATTGCTTCTTCTAGGTATTCATTTATTTCTCTTAAAAAAGACTCAACTTCTTCTCGGTTAATGGAAATAGATTCATTTTTAGGCGTAAAATTATTATTTCTATTTTCTTCCATTTCAATCATACCCTCTATTCTTCCTAATTTTCTTTCCACTTCACCTTTAACAGAATTAATTTGATAAATTTTTTGTTCTAATCTGTTTAATTCATCTTTTTCTTCACTTTCTTGTGAGATTGTTTCCTGCTTAGAAAGCAAAACAGAAACACCATTTAATTCACTTAAAATAGTACTTTTTTCTAGGGCTAATTTTTCTTTTTGTTCTTCCAGTAAAAGGCTTTCTTTTTTTAAGTATTCTAAATATAAATTAAGTAAATCTATCTTCATTTCTTTTGCTTTTTCAAATTTTTCAACCTGTTTTTTGAGAAAATTTAAATGAGGTAAAATTTCTCTTCTAAGCAAAGAAACTTCTTTCATGTTTTCATTAGTTCTATTTAATTTTTTTTCAGCTTCTTTAATTTTATATTGATAAATTTTTAAACCTAAAGCATCCTCAATCATTTCCCTTCTTTCTTTGGTTGATGCATTTAAAATTCTATCGGCTTCTCCTTGAGAAATAATATGATGACCCGAAGAACCTATACTAACTGAAGCTAATAAGTTATTTATATCTTTTAATCTAACCTCGGAATTATTTAAAAGATATTTATTAACTCCATCAGAATAAACTTCTCGCGAAACAACCACTGTATCATAGTTTAAATCAACCATTTCTCCGTTTTCATTTGAAATTTTAAATATTTTATCTTTATTGTCAAAATAAATTGAAACACAGGCCCTAGAACTTTTAGCTAAATTTTTAGAACCTTTAAAAACCAAATCATTACCTGATTTGCCACGCATAGATTTCATTGATTGTTCTCCTAAAACAAAACGAATTGCTTCAACCACATTAGATTTACCAGAACCATTGGGCCCAACTACGCAAATAATTGGATTTTGAAATTCCAAATTTGTTTTTTTAGCAAAAGATTTAAAACCAATAATTTCTATATTTTTTAATCGCATATTAATCTAACCAATTTTTTGTTTTTAATGCATTTTCAGCTGCTTTTTGTTCTGCTTCCTGTTTTGATTTCCCTTTTCCTTCAGCAATTAATTGTGGTCCAAAAAAAATTCCAATGGTAAAATATTTATCGTGGTCTGGCCCAGTTTCACTTAAAACCTTATAGGCTGGAGTAAAATTAACAAATTCTTGTGCTTTTTCTTGAACTAAACTTTTAGCATCTCTCCAAAGTTTTTTAGCAACAATTTCATTAATATGAGGTAAAAGAAATTTAGAAACAAATTTATTAGCAATATCATATCCTTGATCAATATAAAGAGCTCCAATATAAGCTTCAAAGGTATTAGCTAAAATATATTGACGAGCTTTTCCTTTATCTTTAGCTTCGCCCTTAGAAAGAAGTAAAAAATCATTCATGCCAATCTCAGAAGCAACCTCTGAAATTATAATAGAATTAACTAAAGAAGATCTTAAAGCCGTTAACTCACCTTCTGTGTGATTAGGATATTTTTTATATAAAAAATCTGTAACAATTAATTCTAAAACAGCGTCTCCTAAAAACTCTAGTCTTTCATTATGAGAAAGACCAACTGAATTATTTTCATTAATATAAGAACGATGAATAAAAGCTTGTTTTAATAAGTTTTTATTTTTAAAAACTATTTTAGTTTTTTTTTCAAAATCTGAAAAATTTACCATAAATTTACTTAAGGCACTAGGCGCTAGTTATTAGCAATTGCTAGAAACTAGAGCCTAAAGCCCTTGTTAATAATAAAATTTTAACTGCTATTGTTTTTACTAATAATTTCTATTGCTTTAGAAATAAGTGGAATAATATCATTATAGATATGAAGTTCAGGAATTTCTGATAATTGAAACCAGCGAGCCCCATCAAGTCCACCGGAGCTTTCTAGTTGCATTTCTTGATAGACACTTTGGGCTAAAAAATAAGTTACTTTTTTTAAAATTTTACCTTTTTCAGGATGATTAGCAACGTATTGATTTTCTCCTAATTTTTGAATTATTTTTATATCTAAACCAATTTCAGATTTAATTTCTCTAATTGTCCCATCAGCAACATCTTCATTTTCTTCTACGTGTCCTTTAGAAAGAGTCCAATAGCCAAATACATCATGAACCAAGCCAAAAAAAACTTCCGTACCTTTTTGAGCAAAAACTAAAGCGCCTCCTAATTTTTCTACGGGCAGTTTAGAAATATCAATAACCTCTTCTTCTTTCTTTTTTTTACTTTTTTCGTCTTTGCCTGGCTCTCCTATTTCTTTATAAACAGCTCCTAAAACTCCATTTATAAATTTACTGGAATTGTCGCCTCCAAAAGTTTTAGCTAATTCAATGGCTTCATTAATAGCAACCTTAGGTGGTACTTGTTTTCTGTCGCCAAACAAAAGTTCAGTTAAACCAATACGCAAAATATTTCTATCTACTATAGAAATTTTATCAATAGGCCACTCAGGAGCGGCTTTTTCTATTATTTCATCAATACTAGAATGTCTTTTAAAAATTTCCTGAATTAAAGAAAAAACAAAAACATCATCCTCTAGTCCTGGAGCAAATTCTTTTAAATTTCTTTCAATAGCTTCTTTTATATTGATATCTTTTCCATTATTAAAATCCCATTCAAAAAGGGTTTGAAGAACTATTGATCTGGAAAGGTGCCTATTTGCCATAAATTAATGAACAAAGTGAATATAATTTATAAACATCCTGAACACTATTAAGTGTGAAGGGTGCCACTACTTATTCGCTTTTGCTTTCGCCTTCTTTTGCTTTTTTTCTAGCTTTTTAACTAAATCTAATACTTTTCTGCCTCGATAAAAGCCACAAGCTGAACAAACAACATGCGGTTTTTTAAAAACTTTACAATTACTACAATTTACAAAATTAGTTTTTTTAAGCGCATGATGAGAACGCCTGTTAGCTGTATGTGATTTTGTATGTCTCATTCGTATTTCCATAATGTTTTTATCTTAGCATATTTAACATTAAAAGCAAATATGCTATTATTAAAAGATGAAAAATTTAGATAATTTAAGACATTCTCTAGCTCACCTTTTAGCCGCTGCTGTAGTTGAATTATATCCAAAAACAAAAGTCACTATTGGACCAGTAATTGAAAATGGTTTTTACTATGACTTTGATTTCAACTCACCTATTTCAGAAAAAGATTTACCAACCATTGAAAAGAAAATGAAAGAAATTTTAAAAACTTGGGATAAATTTACTTTCAGCGAAAAAACTAAAGAAGAAGCTTTGGAATTTTATAAAGATAATGAATATAAAACAGAACTTATAAATGAAATAAGTAAAACTGATGAAAAAATAACTTTTCATACTTTTGGTAATTTTATTGATTTATGTCGTGGTGGACATTCTGAAAATCCAGCTCAAGAAATAGATCCCTCAGCTTTTAAATTAGATAGAATTGCTGGAGCATATTGGCGAGGAGATGAAAAAAATAAAATGCTTACTCGTATTTATGGTTTAGCTTTTGAAAACAAAAAAGATTTAGAAGACTATCTCCAAATGCGCACAGAAGCAGAAAAAAGAGATCATAAAAAAATAGGAAAAGAATTAAAATTGTTTACTATTTCAGAATTAGTTGGTAAAGGGTT
>CAZIWS010000020.1:0-10751 GCA_964543175.1 uncultured Candidatus Saccharibacteria bacterium | reverse complement strand
GAGAAAATAATATGATTAAAAAAAATTGTCAAAATTGCAAAACAGAATTTGAAATAACAGATGAAGATCTAAATTTTTATACTAAGATTTCTGTCCCTCCACCAACTTTTTGCCCAGAGTGTCGATTACAAAGGAGATTAATTTGGAGAAATGAGAGAACTTTTATTAAACAAGAATGTTTTTTGTGTAAAAAAAATATTTTAACTACATTTAAGTTGCCTTATAAAATATATTGTCATGATTGTTGGTGGTCTGATCAATGGGATGCTAGAGAGTATGGTCAAAATTATGATTTTTCAAAACCATTTTTTATTCAATATAATGAATTATTTAAAAAAGTTCCAATAACAGGTTTATTTAATATTAATGAAAAAAATAGCAATTATTGTAATTTTACTTTTCAATCTAAAAATTGTTATTTAAATTTTGCCAGTGATGTTAATGAAGATACTGGTTATCTTTATCATTCCATTGAAAATAAAAATTGTTATGATATGCTAGGTTCTCGAAAAAATGAAAAATGTTATGAATTAATTGATTGTGAAAGATGTTATGAAAGTGAGAACCTATTTTTATCAGAAGAATGTTTAAATAGTAAATATTGTTATGATTGTCGTTCTTGCCAAAACTGTGTTGGTTGTTTTGGTTTAAGAAATAAAAAATATTGTATTTTTAATAAGCAATATAATCAAGAAGAATATTATCAGGAATTAAAAAAATTAAATTTAAATAAACTAGAAGCTCTAAAAAGTTTTAAGAAAGAATTTTTTAAATTATTATTAAAATATCCAAGAAAGTTTATTAATGCAAAGAATACTGCAGGTTGTTCTGGAAATTATTTAAAAAATGCAAAAAATTGCATTAAATCTTTTGATATTGAGGGACCAGCGAAAGATTTAAAATATTCTATTTATGGTGTCACTAAAATAGAGAACACCCAAGATGCTTATGGTTTTGGTTTTAATCTAGAAAATTGTTATGAAATTTTAGGTGCTGGTGATAATGTTTCAAATATTTTATTTTCTAATTATTCTTTTAGCGGTTCATTTAATTGTAAATATTCTATTTTTTCAAATTCTTCTTCAAATTTATTTGGTTGTGTTGGTTTTAAAAAAGGTGAATACTGCATCCTCAACAAACAATACACTAAAGAAGAATACGAAGAATTAGTACCCAAGATCATTCAACACATGAATGATATGCCATATATAGACAATAAAGGTATTGTTTACAAGTATGGTGAATTCTTTCCACCTGAATTAAGTCCATTCTGCTATAACGAAACCATAGCTCAAGAATACTTTCCTTTAACTAAAGAACAAGCCTTAAAGAAAGGATATAAGTGGAAAGAAAGAGAAGAAAGAAATGATATAAATGATGTTAGTGAAGATATAGTAGGAAAGGTAATTGAATGTCTTAATCAAGGAAATGAAGAAACTCAGTGTACAGAAGCATTTAAAATAATAGAACCTGAATATCAATTTTATAAAAAGATGAATTTACCTTTACCTAGATATTGTCCTAACTGTAGACACTATAATAGACTTAAACAAAGAAATCCTTTAAAACTTTGGCATCGGAAATGCATGAAAGAAGGATGTAATAATGAATTTGAAACTTCTTATGCACCCGATAGACCGGAGATGGTATATTGCGAAAGTTGTTATAATAAAGAAATATATTAGTTTATTATTTATCTTTCGGTGAATTTTATTTTATAAAACCTTTTTTAATTTTAATTTTTAGGTTATGATGTAAAAATGACTTCAGCTGAAATAAGAGAAAAATTTTTAAAGTTTTTTGAGAATAAAGGACATAAAATTGTGCCCTCTTCTTCATTAATTCCAGATGATCCATCTGTTTTATTTACTACAGCAGGAATGCAACAATTTAAAGAATATTATACAAATCAAGAAGGAGCCTTAAGAGATTTTAAAACTTTGAATGTTGTCACCTCTCAGAAATGTATTCGTACAGGAGACATAGAAGAAGTCGGCGATAATACGCATTTAACTTTTTTTGAAATGCTTGGCAATTTTTCTTTTGGAGGATATGGAAGGCGAGAGGCTATAGAATACGCATATGAATTTATTACGAAAGAAATGAATTTAGAAATTTCTTATGTAACTGTGTACGAAGGTAATAGTATTGTACCTAAAGATGAAGAATCAAAAAAAGCTTGGCAAGATTTAGGGGTAAAAGATATAAGAGAAGAGGGAGCTGATGTATTTTGGGGCCCTACAGGAGAATCTGGACCATGCGGGCCGACAACTGAAATATATTGCAAGAATTCTATAGGCGAAGATATTGAAATTTGGAATATTGTTTTCAATGAGTATTTCTCAGATGTTTCTAGAGAAAAATTAGATAAAAGAGAAGGCACATTAAAGAAATTACCATCTTTAGGTATTGATACTGGTATGGGTTTTGAGAGACTATTAACTGTTGTAAATAAAAAAGAAAGTGTTTATGAAACGGATTTATTTAATAATGAAAAAAATAAAGAAGATCGTATTGTAGCTGATCACATTAAAGCTTCTTTATTTATGATTTCTGATGGAATTTTTCCTTCGAATGTTGGGGCTGGATATACACTTCGTAGATTAATTCGTCGCTCTGCTAGATTGTCAAAAAAATCTTTAAATAATTTAATACCTAATGTGAAAGATATTTATAAAGGTATTTATGATTTAGATGATAAGGGTTTAATAAAAGAAGAAGAAGATAAATTTAAAAAGACTTTAGAAATTGGTTTAAAGGAATTTAAAAAACCTGCTCGCACAGGCGGGGGAATTGACCCATTTATTCTTTTTACTTCTTATGGTTTTCCAATAGAACTTACAGAAGAATTGGCAAAAGAAAAAGGAATAAAAATAGACAAAGAAGATTTTCAAAAGAAAATGGAAGAACACCAGCGACTTTCTCAAACTGCATCTGCTGGCATGTTTAAAGGAGGCCTTTTAAATCATGAAGAAAAAACTATTAAATTACATACAGCACATCATTTACTTTTAGCTGGACTTAAAGAGGTAGTTGATAAAAATATTAAACAAAGAGGAAGTAATATTACTGAAGAAAGATTGCGAATAGATTTTCTTTTTGACAGGAAATTAACCGAGGAAGAAAAAAATAAGGTAGAAAATTGGGTTAATGATAAAATAAATAAAAATTTAAAAATGACAAGAAAAGAAATGACCATAGAAGAAGCTTTAAGTTTAGGAGCAGAAATGGAATTTGGAACTAAATATCCTAATACTGTATCAGTATATTTTCTTGAAGATGAGGATGGTAATGTTTATTCTAAAGAATTTTGTGGTGGCCCCCATGTGAAGAACACAGCAGAGCTGTGTTCTTCATCTCGAGCAGAGTCGAGGGACAAAGGAAGCGTAAATTGTTTTAAAATTCAAAAAGAAGAAGCCGTGGCAAAAGGCATCAGAAGAATAAAAGCTATTTTAAAATAATTTTGTTATTTAAATAAAAAAATCTTTGCTTTAATTTAAAATAGAATGTTATAATATAAGGTATATGGGATTTTTTTTAAAAGAAAAAAAACAGGATGATTTAGTACTTTTTTTTGATATTGGCTCTTCTTCAATTGGTGGTGCTTTTTTAAAAACTCAAAAAAAAGATGCTCCTAAAATTATTTATTCTATTCGTGAGCCAATTACACTTACTCAAGAATTAGATAGTGACAAGTTTTTAGATTTAACCTTAAGAACATTAGAAAAAATTGTACACAAGATTTCAACTAGAGGCTTAGGTTCTCCTAATAAAATTTTTTGTATTTTGTCTTCACCTTGGTATGCATCACAAATTAGAACAATAAAATATAAAAAAGATGAGCTTTTTGTTTTTAATAAAAAATTAGCTGATAATTTAATTAGTTTAGAAATTAAAAAATTTGAGGAAGAATATTTAAAAGAAAATAAAGAAGAAGGTGAAAAAATCAGAGCCATTGAGCTTAAAAATATGAAAATTTCTTTAAATGGTTATCCTGTTAAAGAACCACTAGGTCAAAAAGTTTCAGAAGTTGAAATGAATATTTTTATTTCAATGAGTACTGAAAATATTTTGTCTAAATTAGAGAAAGTAATAAATTTTCATTTTCACAATAAAGAAATAAAATTTTCTTCTTTTGCTATGGCTTCTTTTGTGGTGGCTCGAGATACTTTTGTCTTACAAGATAGTTTTCTGCTAGTTGATATAGGTGGGGAAGTGACTGATATTTCAATGGTAAAAAAAGACATAATTTGTTCTTCAATTTCTTTTCCTTTGGGCAGGAATTTTATGATAAGAGAAATTTCTAAAAATTTAAATTGCTCTCTTTTTGAATTTAAATCATATCTTTCTTTATATAAAGATGGCCATGCCTCAGAAAATTTAGAAATTAAAATAGGACCTATTATTGAAAAATTAAAATCTAACTGGCTAGGTGATTTTCAAAAATCTTTAGTTAATATTTCTAATGATATTTCAATCCCGGCAACAATTTTCATAACCGTTGATCAAGACCTTTCTGATTTTTTTGCTAAAATTATTAAAACAGAACAATTTAGTCAATATACCTTAACAGAATCTAAGTTTCGAATTATTATTTTAGGAACAGAAGCTTTGCACGGTATTGTTTTAATAGAAGAAGATATCCAGCGTGACCCTTTTTTAATTATTGAATCAATTTACATTAATCGTTTTCTTAGTTAAAATATAAATATATAAATTAAAAAATAAAAAAATGTCAAAAAACTTAATTCAAGATATTGTTAAAAAAAATAATCATAAAGAAATTTCTTCAAATGATAAAAAAAATATTTTAGATGATAAAATAAATTCTTTTTATGTGAAAGAAAAAAATTCTAATAATACTGTCAAAAATAATTCTAAATATGGTCTTTGGTTTATTGCTTTCATTGCTTTAGTTTTTTTATTTTTTGCAGTTTCTTCTTTATTTGTGGGTGCTAAAATTACCATTAATCCCAAAAAAGTTGATTTATCATTAAATGATAATTTTATAGCTATTAAAGAAGCTAATATGGATTTACTGCCTTTTGATTTAATTATTATTTCTGATGAAGAAAAAGCTGAAATTCAAGGAGGAGAAGAAAAAGAATTAATTAAAAAGGCTACAGGTATTGTTAATATTTATAATGCTTTTAGCACAGCAGTTCAAAGATTAGATGTTGATACTCGGCTGGAAGGAAGCAATGGAAAGATTTACAAAACTAAAGAAAAAGTTTCTATTCCTGGAATAGACAATCAGGGCAATCCTGGTTTAGTTGAAGTAGAAATCTATGCTACTGAAGCTGGAGAAGAATATAATAGTGAACCCTTGGATTTCACTATAGTTGGTTTTAAAAACAGTCCTAAGTATAATAAATTTTATGCTCGCTCGAAGGGCGAAATCAGCGGAGGTTTTAAGGGCTTAACATATCAAGTTTCAGAAATTGAAAAAGAGAAAACTTTAGCTAATTTGGAAAATATTTTAAAAGAAAAATTAATTAAAAAAGCTCAAGAGCAAATTCCTAATGATTATATTCTTTTTGACGAAGCAATTTTTATTCAAAATGATGGAGGAAGCATTGGAGATATATTAGAAAACAACATGCTACCCATTACCCTAAAAGGAGATCTTTATGGTTTTTTATTTGAAGAAAAAAAATTAACCAAAAGAATTATTCAAAATAAAATAGATAAATATTTAAATGAAGATATTTATATCCCTAATATTAGAAATTTATCTTTTTCATTTGACGGAAAAGACAATGCTTTATTTAGTGATGTTAAGCAAATCAGTTTTAATTTAAGTGGCCAAGCTGATCTTGTTTGGAAAATTGATTCTGAAAAACTTATTAGTGATGTGTTTGGAAAAAATAAAAAAGATTTCAATCAAATTTTAACTCAATATTCAGGTATTGATTCTGCTGAATTAGTAATTAAGCCTGTTTGGCGAAAAACTTTTCCAGAAAAATTTAAGGATATTAAAATTATTATTAACAATCCTTAATTACCCAAATGACTCAGACTATAATTTTTTTAATTTTTGTTTCCATTGCAGTGATATATTTTTTAGGTTTTAAAATTTTCTTAGTATTTGCTTTACTTGGAATAATCATTGCAGTTTACGTTTTGTGTGATATTATTTTTCAGCTTAATGTTAAATTTATTAAAATTTTAAAAAAAATTTGGAATAAATATTTAAAAATAGAAAAAAAGTTTTTTAAATTTTTAGATAAATTATTTTAAAAATTGACTAATGGTATTTATTTTGTTATTATAATTTTATTAAATGAGCAATTTAGCAAATGATAAAAATTTAACAGTTAGAGGTCAAATTACTGAAGCTTTACCTAATACTTTATTTAGAGTTAAGGTTGAAGATAAAGAAATTTTAGCTTATCTTTCTGGTAAAATGAGAATGCATCGAATTAAGGTTTTAATAGGCGACTCAGTAGAAGTTTTGCTAGATTCATATGGTGGTAAGGGTAGAATTATTAAAAGGTTGTAATTTTTTTAATAATAGTGTATTATAAAGAATACGGTTTACAAAAAAAATAATAAACATTTAAAAATAAGGGTTTTTCCCTTATTTTCCATTATTTGAAAGTTATTTTTATAAAAATTATTAATATTAGGATGTGGATAAGATAATTATTTAAATTTTAAAATGAAAATAAGAGCAGCTGTAAAAAAAATTTGTAGTAATTGTAAAATGGTAAAACGCCAAAGACATTTGAGGGTTATTTGTTCAAATCCTAAACATAAACAAAAACAATAATTAATTATAGATTATGAGAATTCTTGGAATAACTGTGCCAAATGAAAAAAGACTTGAAATAGGACTAACTTGTATTTATGGAGTTGGTATTTCGACTGCTCGTAGGATATTAAAACAAGTTGGAATTGATGCTGGTAAAAAAGCAAAAGATTTAACAGAGGCTGAAGAAAATAATATCAGAGCCATAGTTGAAAGCATGACCATTGAGGGTAATTTAAAAAGAGAAATTTCAGGAAATATAAAAAGAATGAAAGACATAAAAAGCTATAAAGGTGTAAGGCATATGCGCAGATTGCCAGCGAGAGGACAGAGAACAAAAACAAATTCTAGAACAGTCAGGGGTAATGTTAGAAAAACAATGGCATCAGGTAGAAGAAAAGAAAGTAAAACATAAAAATTATTATGGGAAAAACAAAAATAACAAATAAAGAAAATAGTTCAGAAAATATTTCAGAAGTTAAGGCAACTTCAAAATCAAATAAAAAGAAAATAACTTCTGGTATTATTTATGTTGATGCAACTTTTAATAATACTAAAGTATTATTTACTGATAAATTAGGAAATGCTTTATTTATTTCTAGTTCTGGAGCTTTAGGCTTTAAGGGTGCAAAAAAGGGGACTCCATTCGCAGCTTCTAAAGTTGGAGATGTTATTGGAATGAAAGCTGTTTCTTTTGGAGTTAAAGACGCTGATGTTGTTATAAAAGGAGTTGGCTCTGGGCGTGAACCAGCTATTAGAGCTTTTATGGCTCATGGTATTGAAATAACTTCAATTAAAGACAAAACTCCGGTTCCTCACAATGGTCCCAAGGCTAAAAAACCACGCCGAGTATAGTTTATCAATTTTTAAAAAAACGACAATAATTTATGATATCAAAACCAAAATTTAAAATTTGTAAAAGATTAGGGCCAGGGGTTTATGACAAATGTCAGACTTCTAAATTTTCAGCAACTTCAGGAAAATTTAAAATCGGAGGGAAAAGACCCAAAGCTCTTTCTGAATATGGTACTCAGCTTGTTGAAAAACAAAAAATTCGTTTTTCTTATGGAATAAGCGAAAAACAACTTTCTAATTATGTTAAAAAAATATCTCAAACTAAAGGACCTGGAGCGACTGAAAGATTTTATGAATTATTAGAAATGCGTTTAGATAATGTAATTTATCGAATGGGATTAGCGAACAGTAGAAGAGCAGCAAGACAAATGGTTTCCCATGGGCATTTTATTGTAAATGATCATAAAGTAACTATTCCATCATATCAAGTTAAAGTTACTGATATTGTAAAAATTCGGGAAGGTTCAAAAGTTAAAAAGATTTTTGATAATTTATTAGAAAGACTAAAAGATTACAATATGCCAGATTGGTTAATTTTTGATGCCAAGAAATTAGAAGGAAAGATTTTAAATAAGCCAAAAAATAATGAAACCTTCCTTGATTTAAATGTAGTGCTTGAATTTTATAGTCGTTAAATTAATTTGTTTATTTCCGCTAAAAACGGAAAAATATTATTAAATTTTAAAATAATTTCTGCTTTAATGCAGATAATATATAAAATAATTATGCCTGAATATAAAATAATTATGCCTTCCAAACCTCGTATTGTTTTGGAAAAAGAAAACAAAGGAGTTTTTGAAATTGATGGTTTATACCCTGGTTATGGTCATACCATAGGTAATTCTCTTAGAAGAATTATTCTTTCTTCTTTACCAGGAGCTAGTTTAACTTCTATTAAAATTGATGGCACTTCTCATGAATTTTCTACCATAGATGGAGTAAAAGAAGATGCTATAATTTTAATTTTAAATTTAAAGAAAATTCGTTTTAAAATGTTTTCTGATGAACCACAGCAAGTTTCTATTTCAATAAAAGGACCTAAAATAATAACAGCTGCTGATATAAAAACAACAGGGCAGGTAGAAGTTTTAAATCCAGAGTCATATATAGCTGAAGTAACTGGAAAAGTAAATATAAACATTGAGCTTAATATTGAAAAAGGATTAGGTTTTATTCCAAAAGAAATTTTACAAAAAGATAAATTAGAAATCGGCACAATTGCAGTTGATGCAATTTTTACACCTATTCGTCGAGTTTCTTATGAAGTTGAAAATATGCGTGTTGGTGATAAAACCAATCATAATCGTTTAAGAATTTCCATAGAGACTGATGGGACTTTAACTCCTAAAGAAGCTCTCTCTAGGTCAATTGAAATTATGATAAATCAACTAAAAGCAATAATTGATTTTAAGGAAATTGAAGAAGAAATAAAAATTGAAAAAAGTCAAAACAAAACAGAAGAAGAAGAAAAAAAAGAAGATGAAGACTTTGTTGATATTTTAAAAACCAGAATTGATAATTTAGATTTATCTACTCGAACATTAAATGCTTTAACTGCTGCTAATATAAGGACTTTGGGTGGCTTGGCTAGAAAAAAAATAGAAGACTTGCTTGAAGTTGAGGGTATTGGCGAAAAAGGAATAAATGAAATAAAAAAAGTATTAAGTAAATTTGGTCTTAATTTGAAAGAATAATAACAATACATTTATGCGACATCATAACAATAAAAGAAAATTTAATAGAACAAAAAATCAAAGAAATGCTTTAATGAATTCTTTAGCTTTAAATTTAATAATTAAAGAAAAAATAAAAACTACTGAAATGAAAGCCAAAGAATTAAGGCCTTTTATTGAAAAAATTACAACCAAAGCTAAAAAAGATACTTTAGCTAATAGAAAGATTTTAATTTCAAAACTTGCTAATAGAAAAAGAGAAGTTAAGAAACTTTTTGAAGTTATTGCTCCTAAGTTTAAAGATAAAAAAGGAGGATATACTAGAATAACAAAATTAGGAGCTAGAAAGTCAGATGGAGCCAAGATGGCTATTATTGAATTTATTGATTTTAAATAATTAGTATGATAAATTATATGGACATGAAAACAATTGACGCAAAAGGAAGAAGTTTAGGCAGGGTTGCTTCAGAAGTAGCAATGCACTTAATGGGCAAAAGTTCTGTTAAATTTCAAAGAAATATCTATTCAGGCTTTCCTGTAAAAGTTATTAATTCTTCTCAAATTCGTATTTCTAATAAAAAATTAGCTGAAATTTATCACACTAGATATTCTGGATATCCAGGAGGTCTTAGAATTTTAAAAGGAACTGAAACAGTAGAAAAAAAAGGAATGAAAGAATTAGTTAAATTAGCTATTTTCCAAATGTTACCTGATAATAAATTAAGAAGAGAAATGATGAAAAATTTAATAATTGAAGATTAATAAAAGTTTTAAAATATGGAAAAAGAAAAAAAGACAACTAAAGATAAATATATTGAAACAATTGGCAGAAGAAAAACTTCAACTGCTAGAGTTAGAATTTCTAAAGCAACTAAATTTAATTTTATTGTAAATGGAAAAGAAATTAAAGATTATTTTAAAACTGAAGAGCAAAGACAACTTGTTCAAGATCCAATAGATAAAGTTAAGTCTAGTTTAAAATGGTCAATTGAAGCTAAGGTTAAAGGTGGAGGTATTCATTCACAAGCTGAGGCAGTTAGACATGGTCTTGCTAGAGCAATAGTAGAAGCTGATTCAGAACTAAGAGGTAAATTAAAAACATTAGGATTTTTAAAAAGAGATCCACGAGCAAAAGAAAGAAGAAAGTTTGGACTTAAAAAAGCTCGTAAAGCTCCACAGTGGTCTAAAAGATAAAACATTTAAAAAGTTAAAATCTCCTTATAAAATAAGGAGATTTTGATTTATAGAAAAAAAATGTTAATATAAAAATAAATTATAAATTTTTAATTTAAAAATGATAATATGAAAAAAGATGAAATAGAAATAAAAGAAAATAATTTAGAAGATAATTCAGAGGTTGTTGAATTTGAATTTAATGAAGACGGAGAAGAGGATTTAAAAAAGACTTTAAAAAAAATTAGAAATGATTTAAAGTCTTGTAAAAAAGAAAAAGAAGAATATTTAACTGGTTG
>CAZIWS010000019.1:0-10799 GCA_964543175.1 uncultured Candidatus Saccharibacteria bacterium | reverse complement strand
TTAAATTTTAAGAAAATTATTTTATGGGGATATTAAAAAATCCATTATTATTCTGTAAAAAACGGCCCTTTGCAGAATAATTAATAAAAATAATTTTTTAATCTAGCTATTTTTTCGTGTTGGCGTAATTTTTCATGAACCTTAGCTTCAATTTGACGGATACGTTCTCGGGTAACCCCAAATTCCTCTCCTACTCTTTCTAAGGTATGTTGAATTCCATCAATTAAACCATAACGCATTTCTAAGATTTTTCTTTCTTTAGGGTTTAATTCTTCTAAAACAGAACGAATTTGATCAGATAAAATTCTTCTAGAAGATTCCTGATCGGGACGTAAAATTTTGTCATCAGGAATAAAATTTTCTAAGGTAGATTTATCATCGTCATCACCTACTGGTTGTTCTAAAGAAATAGTTTCTTGGCTTATATTTTCAATAACATGAATTTTTTCAACTGGAATATCCATTTCAGTGGCAATTTCTTCAGCTAGAGGCTCTCTCCCTAAATCCTGACTTAATCTTCGATGAGTTTGTTTATATTTAGATATGGTTTCAACCATATGAACTGGAATACGAATAGTTCTAGATTGATCAGCTAAAGCTCGAGTAATTGATTGTCGAATCCACCAAGTAGCATAAGTGGAAAATTTATATCCCTTGGTCCAATCAAATTTTTCTACTGCTTTAAATAAACCTAAATTGCCTTCCTGAATTAAATCTAATAAAGTAAGATTGGCACTTCGGCCAACATATTTTTTTGCAATAGATACAACTAAACGCAAATTAGCACGAGCAAGTAAATTTTTTGCTTCTTCATCTCCTTTTTCAATTCTTTTAGCTAAGTCTTTTTCATCACTTGCATAGATAAGAGGATATTGTCCAATTTCTTTTAAATACATTTGAATAGAATCATGAATACCAGTTTTAATTAAACTTTTTTCATCAAGACCAATATCTAAATTAAGTAAATTTCCTCCTTCTAAAACATCAATACCAGCAATGTTAAATTTTTCATATAATTCATCTAAAAAGAGAATGTCGTTTTCAATATTAGGAAAAGTTTTTAAAATTTCATCATAAGTAATAAAGCCTCTTTTTCTACCTTTTTCAATTAATTCATTAGACAAAATCTCTAAAGCTTTAGCTTTTTTTTGAGCACTGGTAAGTTTTTTCTCACCAGAAGCAGAATTACCTTTAGGGGAAACCTTTTTGACTATTTTGTTTTTAGGTAATTTTTTATTTTTTTTAAGACTTTTTATTTTATTAACTTTCTTAACTTTTTTTATTTTTTTAATTTCTTTCTTTTTAGATAATTTTTTATTTTTATTTAACTTCTTAACCTCTTTCTTTTTAGATAATTTTTTTATTTTTTTATTTTTTTTCATTTTATTTTATATTTATTTTTTATAGAAACGACCATTTTTAATATCTTGAATTTCTTTATTTATTTGATTTATTTCTTTTAAAATTAAATTAGCATTAATAATATCTTTTTTTTCTTCATATTCTTTTAAAAAAGACATCTGTCGCATTAATTTTTCTCTTAAATATTCTTCTTTTAAATTTAAAACTAATTCTTGAAAATCATTTTCTAAATTACTGTTTAAGCCATAAAATATTTCTGCTTCAAAAATTAAATCTTCCAAAGAATCTTTCCAAATTAACTTAATTTCTTCTTCTTTTTTATTTAAAATTTCTAAAATTTCTTTTTTGCTTTTTAAGATATCTATTAAAGGTTTTACTAAAGATTCCTGCCAAAAAATAATCCCCCATAACCTACGTTCAATATAATCTTTTTTAAATATTTTACTTCTGGATTCTTCAACTTCTTTTATTTCTTTTTTTTCTAAATTAGATTCTTTTTCAATTTTTTTTAAATCTTCTCTCAGGGCTTCTTCAGGAATTTGAGTTAAATCATGAATTTTTTTAATAAAAAAAGCTTTTTCAATTGAACTACTAATTGAATCAACATAAGGTAATATTTTTTCTTTAACTTCTCTGCCTAATTTTTGACTATCTAAGCCATTATCTTTTAAGATTTTATTTAATAAAAACTCAATAATATGCTTTGAATTTCTAATTGCTTCTTTCCAAGCATTAACTCCTTTTAAAGAAATTAAATCAGCTGGATCAGTATTATCAGGCAAAGATGCAACTTTAACATCCATTCCAAAAGATAAAGCAATTTTACTAGCTCTATTGGAAGCATTTAATCCTGCTTTATCAGCGTCAAAAGCTAAAACAATATTACTAGAAAGACGGCGCAATAATCCTAAATTAGAAACCACATTTTCTTTAGAAATTGAATCAGAAAGAGCTGTGCCTGAAGTTGCCACACTATTTTTAAAACCAGCTTGATGAGATAAAATTAAATCAAACTGGCCTTCAACTAAAATAGAAAAATTATTTTTACGGATTGAATCTTTAGCTTTATCTAAACCATATAAAATTGCTGATTTAAAAAAGATAGGAGTTTCAGGACTGTTTAAATACTTAGGTTGGCTTTTTTGTTGTTCTGAATTAATTAATAAATCATCTTTAAAAAGTCTGCCGGAGAAAGCAATTACCCTACCACTTGAATCAGAAATTGGAAACATAATTCTATTTCTAAATCTATCATAATAACTATTTTTTTCTGGAACTTTTTTTATTAAACCAGCTTTTTCTAATTCATTTTCTTTAAAACCTTTAGCTTGAAAATAATTAAGTAAATCTCTCCATTCGTTTTGAATAAAACCGATTCTAAAACCTTTAATTATTTTATCTTCTAATCCTCTAGATTTTAAATAATCTAAGGCCTCTTTGCCGATAGGTGTCTGAGTTAAATTATTTTCAAAAAACTTAGTTGCTTCTTCCATAATTCGATAAAGTTTTTCTTTTTCACTTTCTTCTTTTGGGTTGTAGTTATCTAAAACAACTCCGGCTTTTTGTGCTAATAATTTAAGTGCTCCTTTAAAATCAAGTCCTTCAAATTCTTCAACAAGAGTAAAAATATCACCCTTAGCTCCACAGCCAAAACAATAATAGCTGTCTCGGTCAGAGGAAATAAAAAAAGAAGGAGTCTTTTCATTATGGAAAGGACAGCGTGCTTTAAAATTAGAACCTGATTTTTCTAATTTAATATAAGAAGAAACCACTTCTTCGATTGACAGTCTCTCCTTTATTTTTTGAACGGGAGAGTTCATATTTTTTATTCTTTTTCAGCTAAATTAGTTTCAGTGTGCTTGAAACCAGTTCCAGCTGGAATTAATCTACCAATAATTACATTTTCCTTTAATCCTCTTAATTTATCAACACCTCCCTTAATTGCATTTTCAATAAGAACTCTGTTGGTGTTTTGGAAAGAAGCAGCTGATAACCAACTTTTTGTTCTAAGAGACACTTCAGTTATTCCTAAAGCAACACTTTCGGCCTTGGCTTCTTTTTCTCCTAAACCAGAAACTCGATTATTTTCTTCAATGAAAGCTGAATTTTCAATAATATCACCATTTGAAAAATTTGTTTCTCCTGAATCTTTTATTTTTTTTCTAGAAAACATTTGACGAACAATTATTTCAGTATGCTTTCTGGAAATAGAAGCACTTTGAAGTTCGTAAACTTTATTTATTTCTCTAATAATATATTCTTCTGCTAGTTCTTTTCCTCCATGTTTGTAAATTTCAGCAGTATCTCCTGTTTTAACAATTGGCGTTCTTCGAAATGGAGCAATATATTCCATTTCATTTTTTTTACCATCCATTTTTGAATCTGATAAAACTTTAATTAAAAATTCATTTCCTTCTTTGCTTTTTACTTCAATAACCTCGCCATCTGTCTGGGAAATAATAGCTGGATTTTTTGGAATTCTTCTTTCAAAAATTTCTTCAACTCTAGGTAAACCTGTAGTAATGTCAGTTCCAGCTACACCTCCTGCATGGAAGGTACGAAGAGTAAGCTGTGTTCCTGGTTCTCCAATAGCCTGTGCGGCAATAATACCAACTGCTTCTCCTAATTTAACTAAATTATTTCTACCTAAATCTAAGCCGTAACATTGCTGACATAAACCATGGATTGTTTTACAAGTAAGTGGAGATCTTACAAAAACTTCTTCAAAGCCAGCTCCTTCAATTTCTCTAGCTTCTTCTTTACTTACTAGAAAGCCTTTTTTGTAAAGTACCTTTCCTTCTTTGTCTTTTAAATCAGCTCCTAAAATTCTTCCGGCTATATTTTTAGCTAAAGAAATTTCAATACCTGAAATGTTTTCTTTTGTTATCCATTTTCCTTCTTTGGTGCCACAATCTTCTTGAGTGATAACAACATCTTGAGAAACATCAACTAATCTTCGAGTTAAATACCCTGCTTTAGCAGTGTTTAAGGCGGTGTCAGATGCACCTTTACGAGCACCATGAGTAGCAACGAAATATTCAATTGGAGAAAGTCCTTCTTGATAACAAGGAATTATTGGAAATTCCAAGGTTTGACCTTGGTTATTTTGAATAAGTCCTTTCATCCCAGTCATTTGAACAAGTTGCCCCATTGAACCCCTAGCTCCTGATGTAAATAAATCATAAGTAGAACCATTTTTATCTAAAGATTTTGGTAAAACTTTTTCTAATTCTTTTTTAGCTTGAGTCCATATTTCAATTGTTTTTTGATATCTTTCTTCTTCTGTTAAAAGACCATCTTTCCATTGAGAAAGAACAGCTTCAGCTGACTTAGATCCATCAGCTATAATTTTTGATTTTTCTTCTGGAACTTTAACATTGTCTAAGCCCCAAGTAATTCCTGAAACAGTAGCATATTTAAATCCAAATTCTTTTATTTTATCTAAAATAACTGGTGTTTGATCTATACCTGAGTGCATTATTAATTGATCAACTAAAGAAGAAAGTTTTTTAGAATTCATTTCATCATTCACAAAAGCAAAATCATTTGGCAAAATACTATTAAAAAGTAATCTACCCACAGAAGTTTCAAATATTTCACCACTATATTTTTTATATTTAGGTGTATCAGTAGCTAAAACTTTAATTTTAGCTCTAAGAGAAACAATTCCAAATTCATAGGCAGTAATGGCCGTATTAGGACTTGAGAAAAATTTTCCTTCTCCTTCTTCTCCTTCAACTAATTTAGTCATCCAATAAGAACCTAAAACGATATCCTTACTAGGATGAACAATAGGGTCTCCATTTTGAGGTTTAAGTAAGTTTTTGTTTGCGGCCATTAAATTTTTTGCTTCACTTTGCGCTTCTTCAGACAAAGGAACATAAACAGCCATTTGGTCTCCGTCAAAGTCAGCATTAAAAGCAGCACATACCAATGGGTGAACTTGAATTGCATTTCCTTCAATTAAAATTGGATTAAATGCTTGAATACCTAATCTGTGTAAAGTAGGAGCACGGTTTAGTAAAACATATTTACCTTCAATAACTTCTTCTAAAATTGCCCAAACCTCGGGAGTTCTTTCTTCAATTAATTTATTAGCTCCTCTAATGTTAAAAGTAAGTTCCGCTTCTAATATTTTAGAAATTACAAAAGGACGGAAAAGTTCCAAAGCCATGTGTTTAGGTAAACCACATTGATTTAAATTTAATTGCGGGCCGACAACAATAACAGAACGTCCTGAATAGTCTACTCTTTTACCAAGTAAATTTTGACGGAAAAGTCCTTGTTTAGATTTTAAATTATCTGAAAGAGATTTTAAGGCTCTTTTTTGAGACTGGCTCATTGCCACGCTGTCATTTTGTTTGGCAATTGAATTATCTATTAAAGCATCTACTGCTTCTTGAATAATTCTTTTTTCATTACGCAAAATAACATCGGGAGCATTAATTTCTTTTAATTTTTTTAAACGATTATTTCTATTAATAACTCTACGATATGAATCATTTAAATCAGAAGTAGCATGTCTTCCTCCGTCTAAAGCAACCATAGGCCTAAGAACTGGTGGAATAACTGGAATAGCTGAAAGAAACATCCACTCAGGACGAATATCTGCATAAATCATTGATCTGATAAGTGAAACTCTTTTTTGTAATTTTTCTTTATCAACCATACTTGCTTTTTCAAGCATTTTTTCAGTATGTATTTTTAATTTATTTAAATCTAGATTTTTAAAAATAGAATAAATAGCCTCAGCTCCAATATTAGCTTCAAAACAAGTTCCATATTTTAAAGAATAATGATGAAAAGAAATTTCATTTAAAACTTTACCTTCATAAATTTCACCAATTTCTTTTTTAGTATTAGAAAATAAAGTTTTTAATTTTTCTTTTATATCATCATCAGCTGAATTTTTTAATTTACTTTTATATTCTTTTTCTAAGCCTTCTAAAATAGCTGATTTTTCTTCTTCGTGAACTTTAGTAATAATATAACCTGCAAAATAAATAACCTTTTCTAAGTCTGAAACAGAAATATTTAAAAGAGTACTCATTCTTGATGGAACTCCTCGTAAAAACCAAATATGAGCTACTGGTGTGGCCAATTCAATGTGACCCATTCTTTCTCTACGAACAATAGACCGAGTTACTTCAACTCCACATTTTTCACAAATTATATCTTTATAACGAATGCGTCTATATTTTCCACAATAACATTCATAATCTTTTTCAGGACCAAATATTTTTTCATCAAAAAGTCCCCCTCTTTCAGAACGTCCAGTTCGATAATTTATTGTTTCTGGCTTAATTACTTCTCCATAAGACCATTCTCTAATTTGCTCTGGTGAAGAAAGTCTTAATGTTATTTTATCAAATTCTGTTATGTTTAAAGTTTTCATAATATAAATTTAAAATTAATTATTAATTATCATCTGAATTTTTTTCTAATTTAACATCCAGAGCCAATCCTCTTAAATAATTTAACATAACATTAAATGATGCTGGTGAATTGGGAGATTTAATAGTTTCATTTTTAATAATTGAATCAAAAGTCTGAGAGCGACCCATTATGTCATCAGATTTTATAGTAAGCATTTCTCTTAAGGTATAAGCAGCACCATATCCTTCTAAAGCCCAAACTTCCATTTCTCCAAATCTTTGTCCTCCTCCTTGAGCTTTTCCGCCCAATGGTTGCTGAGTAATTAAAGAATAAGGACCAATAGATCTCATATGAATTTTATCTTCAACCATATGGTGAAGTTTCAACATATACATATAACCAACTGCCACATCTTGCTTAAAGCTTTCACCGGTTCTTCCGTCAAAAAGTTTTATTCTACCTGTTTCTGGTATGTTTGATTTTTTTAATTCTTCTTTTATTTCATCATGGGTTGCTCCTAAAAAAGAAGGAGAAATAGCTTGATATCCCAATGTGTGGGCAGCTAAACCTAAATGAATTTCTAAAATTTGACCTAAGTTCATACGAGAAGGAACACCTAAGGGTGATAAAATAATATCAACTGGGGTTCCATCTGCCATATAAGGCATATCTTCTTCTGGTAAAACTATCGAAATAACTCCTTTGTTACCATGGCGTCCAGATAATTTATCTCCCACTGAAATATTTCTAACTTGAGCAATTTCAATTATTATTTTTTTAATAATACCAACTTCTAAATTATGGCCCAATTCACGAGAAAATATTTTAACTCCAATAACTCTTCCTCTTTTACCGTGCTCTACTCTCAAAGAAGTATCTTTAACATCCCGAGCTTTTTCAGCAAAAATAGAACGAAGCAATCTTTCTTCTGGAGTTAATTCAGTTTCTCCTTTAGGGGTTATTTTACCAACTAAAATATCATTTTCTCTTACTTCTGCTCCAATTCGAACAATACCATCTTCATCAAGATCTTTTAATTTGATTTCTCCAACATTGGGAATATCACGAGTAGTAATTTCAGGTCCTAATTTAGTATCACGAACAGCGCAAATAAATTCTTCTAAATAAATAGAAGTAAATTTACTATTTTTAACTAATCTTTCAGAAACAATAATGGCATCTTCATAATTGGCACCAGACCAAGACAAGAAAGCCACGAAAACATTTTGCCCAATAGAAATTTGTCCTCCAACAGTACTAGAGTTATCAGCAATAACATCTCCTTTTTTTATTTTATCTCCAAGACTAACCAAAGGGCGATGATGGAAAGCAGAAAAGTTATTGTTTCTTAAAAAATTTATTAATTCATATTTTTTTTCTTTTTTGCCTTCTATAATTATTTTTTTTGCATCAACATAAGAAACAGTCCCATCTTCTTCAGCAATAACTAATCTACCGGAATCACGAGCAGCAAATTCTTCCATACCTGTTGCTACTAAAGGAGCTTCCGGTAAAACACAAGGAACAGCTTGCTTCTGCATATTTGATCCCATCAATGCTCTGTTAGCATCATTGTGCTCTAAGAAAGGTATCATGGAAGTAGCGATTGAAAAACCTTGATTAGCTGCAACGTCAATAAAATCAATTTCATCTCTAGAAATTATTCCCGGTTGAGTTTTTATTCTAGCTGAAACTTTTTCTTGAGTTATTTCACCTTTTTCATTATAGGGAATTGCCGAATGAGCAATATTAAATTTTTCTTCTTCTAAAGCATTTAAGTAAACAACTTCGCCTGTAATTTTTCCATTTTTTACTTTAACATAGGGAGTTTCAATAATTCCAAAATCATTTATTTTTGCATAAGTAGCAAGATGAACAATCAAACCAATATTGGGGCCTTCAGGTGTGTGAATAGGACAAACTCTTCCATAGTGAGAAGGATGCACATCTCTAACTTCTAATCCAGCTCTTTCTCTAGTAAGACCACCGGGTCCAAGAGCAGAAAGTGTTCTAAGATGTTCTATTTCGTATAAAACATTTTCTTGAGCCATAAATTGAGAAAGTTGGTTTGTAGTAAAAAATTCTTTTATTCTTGCTTGAAGAGGACGTTGATTAATTATTTGTATTGGCATAGCTGTATCAACATCAATAATAGACATTCTGTCTTGAATGTTTCTTTTTATTTGCATTATTCCAGTACGAATTTTTTGCTGAAGCATTTCTCCCACAAAACGAACTCTTCTTTGTCCTAAGTGATCAATATCATCAGCTTTAGATTCAGTATTAGAATTTAAATCAATAATATTTTTAACTACTAAAATTAAATCTTCTTTTGAAATAGTTCGGCGAGAAAGTTCTTTTTCGTCCATTTCTTTATCAAAACGTTTATTAAATCTAAATCTACCAACAGGCGATAAATCATATCTTTCTGAGGTAAATAAAGAATCGATAAACTCTTTAGCATTATCAGCTGTAGCCATATCTCCATCTCTAAGACGTTTATAAACTTCAATATAAGCCTCGACATTACTTTTAGCTGGATCTTTAGTTAAACAATTTTGAATTATTTCTTGATAGTTTATTTTATCTTTTAAATTATTTTTATCATTAAAAGAAAATTCTTCTAAAATTTCTTGATCACTAGAATAACCCATAACTCTCAAAAGAGAAGAAATTGGAAATTTTCTTTTTTTATCTATACGAACATAAATAGCACCATCGGCTTCAGATTGAATTTCAATCCAAACACCTCTAGCTGGAATAATTTTAGCTCCGAAAAATCTTTTTCCTTTATTTTCTGATTCAGTAAAAAATACACCAAAAGAACGTGCCAACTGTGGAACAATAACTCTTTCCACTCCATTTATAACAAAAGTTCCATGACTGGTCATCAGAGGTAAATCAGATAAGAAAATTTCTTGTTCTTTTACTGTTCCTAAAATTTTATTAGCTAATTTAACCCGAACCTTTAAGCTACCTTGATAAGAAGTTTTATTAATCTTAGCTGAATTTTCATCGTATTTAGGTTCATCAATAGAAAAAGAAGTAAAATCAAGTTCAAACTTTTTTCCAGAATAATCTAAAATAGGAGAAAACTCTTTTAAAACTTCTTTAATACCAACTTCAATAAGCCATTTAAAAGAAACAAGTTGTGATTCAATTAAATTAGGAAATTCTATTAATGGTTTTTTGTATTTTGAAAAATACTTCTTAGGAACAGTTTTTGTTTTGTGCATAAATTATTTTAAATAATCTAAAATCAAAAATAGATAAAAAATAAAAAAAACATAAAAATGCTTCTTTTAAACTTTTATTAAAAAATTTCGGATATTGATTAAAATTAATGATTAAAAACACTTTTAATAATCAGGAGAGTTCATCCGAAACACAATCGATCAATCAAATACAGTATACAGATTTAAAAACATTTGTCAAATAGAATTAATTTTAATTAAAGAAAATCCACAAGGACTTCCCTTGCGAAAAGTTATTCTAAGTACTTATGGCTAATTTTTATTTTTTTCTTCCATTCTTCAATTTTACCATGATGCCCAGACAGAAGCACTTTGGGAACATGATAATTTTTACCCTTTTTGTTCTGAGTTTTGCCAAAAGGATATTTAATTACTTCTGGTCGAGTGTAAACTTCACTGGAAGAAATTCTTTCTTCTTCTAAGGATTCATATTTCCCTAAAACACCCGGCACTTGACGCGAAATAGAATCAATTAAAACCATGGCTGGAATTTCTCCACCAGTTAAAACATAATCACCGATTGAAAATTTTTTAAATTTGCAAAATTTATCCTGAACTTGTTGAAGGATTTTATCTACTCGGGCATCTATGCCTTCATATCGGCCACAAATTAAAATAATATCAGTATATTTTTTAGAAATTTTTTTAGCTTCTTGGTTTGTGAATTTTTCTGCACTTGGAATAAAATTAATTATAATAGTCTTTCGTTTGTAGTCAGTAGTCTGTAGTTTTTTATTTTTAATTCGTAATTCATAATTTTTAATTTCTTTAATTGCTTTTTCAACTGCCTTTAAAATAGGCTCGGCT